>QHPZ01000067.1 GCA_003219225.1 Verrucomicrobiota bacterium
CGCCAGTGATCAGATTGTGCTGATGTCGCCGTGGTTCCGGCAAAGTTTCTCGCAGCTGCGCGGCGCAACCAAATGGGAAGAAAATCGCCTCATGCTGGCCGGCCTGAGCCTCGCTCCAGGTCTCGACCTTCCGTCGATGACGGGCGACCTGTCGCACCTCGGGGAACAAAACATCGGTCTCGACTTTGATGTGGAAGTGTTTGGCGGAAAAGTTCGCGCCGACATTTCGCATGAATGGCGCGCCGGCGCCAAGACTTGGAACATGGTCGGCTCGGCTGGCGATATTTCTCTCGCACAAACCGCCGAAGCGCTCGGTTTCGCGCAATCGATCAGCGGAATGTTGCACGCGTGTAATTTCACATTCCGAGGCAACCTGTTCGATCCGGCGCGCGCAACTGGCTGGTTGTGGACGGAGCTGACCGCGCCTGCATGGCACGAGCGGGCGGCCGATATCGTGATGCTCGGGGCCACGCTGTCAGAACGCCAGATCCATCTCCAACAACTTTACGTCAAGCAGGGATCAAACGAGTTAACTCTGAGTGGCGAAGCTTCCTTCCCCCCCGCGTGGTCGAACTGGCCGAATGCGCGTCTGCGCGGCGACGTTTCGGCCGCGATCGTCGACCTACGCGAGTTCGCCGGGTTATTTGGCGCGAAACGCGACCAGTTCGCGGGCACGCTCACCATCGAAGGCACGGTCCACGCCCGGGAACGCGATATCCGCGGCCATTTTAGCGCGAGTGGTTCGGCGCTCACATTGTTCCAGAAACCGGTCGATCTGCTGAAGGCCACCGCAAAGCTCAACGGAACGCAGCTTGTGATTGAGGGGCTTGAGCTCGTCCATGCGGACGATTTCCTCCGCGCGACCGGCAAGATCGACATCTGGCATCCGCAGGATTCCCACGGCACAATTGACCTGTCGCTGCGGGATCTCTCGAACTATTTCCCGGCCGCGCCGGCTGCTTCTTCGCTGATCGCGCGCCTCCTGTTCGACGGCAGCAATGCATTCATCGAATCGCTTCAACTCCATGACGGACCGCTCGCGATCGGCTGCGGCGGCACGTTCGATTTCGCCAGTATGCACAACATCGGCATCACATTAACCCCCGATAATGTGTTGTTCGATCTCGGCTGGCTCGGCGTTTCTGATTGCGCTGGAGCGTTCCACCTTTTCCCGGCGCACGGCGACAAAATTCTGCCGCAAATCGAAAAAATTGATATACACGGCGACCTTTTTAGTGGCACGTGGCGGATCGGCCTGCGACACGACATCGGTCCGGATCAGGACTGGCTGCTTTGCGCGGGTGGCAACGGTCACGCGCTGAACCTTGCCGTCAGCGACGCAGAGATGGCCGGCTTCGCACGCTCGCCGCTGCGCAGTTTTCGCAGCGGCGAACCGTCAACGCTCAGTTTATCGTCGGATCAGCCGTAGTCTGGCGGCGCTCGGGTTTGCTCGTCACGAGCCACGAAGGTCTGCGCCCGCGTCCATGTGCAGCGCCGGTCCGTTTGTCCGATCAAACAGCAGCCGAACCGGCTGAGGCCCAGGCGAGCGGGCAAGAACCTCGTGCACCTCGCGCAGCTCTTCAGCCGTTGTGGCCGGGGAAAAGCGTAACCATATCGCCGCCTCTTCACCTGTAGTTGTCGATCTTTCGTTTTCGACAGCCATGCCGTTTTGTTTTTGAAGGTTAAGGACTTTGATTTTTTGCGCGATGGCGCGCGGCGCATCGTCGCGGGTATCAATTGTGCCCTGGAGCTCAATTACTTGGCCCGGAGAAAGCGCATCTGCGATCTTGACGTAAACGTCGTTCCAGATCACCACCTCGAGCACCGCGCTCAAATCTTCAATCGAAACGACCGCAAAGGGTTTGCCTTCCTTGCGCGTGAATTTTTTTTCCACCTGAATGATGACGCCGGCGGTTTTGAACAGCGCGCGGTCGTCGAGCTCTTCGAGCGAAGCAATCGCCTGATAGTTTTTGCCAGCGAAAAGCTCCGCGTAAGAGTCGAGTGGATGGCCGCTCACGTAGAAGCCGAGCAGTTCCTTCTCGTGAAAAAGTTTTTCGTGTTCGCTCCAGGGCAGGACGGCGCGCTTCCGCATCGATGTCATGGACGTTGTCGTCTCATCGAACAATGAGACCTGGCCGGCGGCGCGGTCGCGGTGCGCTGCGGCCGAGCACGCCAGGGCATCATCGATGCAGCCATAAAGCTCGGCGCGATCGCATTGGGTAAAATCAAACGCGCCGGCTTTGACCAGGCTCTCCAGCATTTTGCGATTGGCGATGCGCGAGCCAAGTCGCCCGCAGAAATCCTCGAGCGATTTGTAATCCCCTGCCCGTTCGCGTTCTTCGATCGACAGTCGCATCGCGCTTTCGCCCACATGCTTGATTGCAGCCAGCCCGTAACGGATGGCGTTGTAGCCGCGGTCGGTGACCGCGGCGCCGGGGTCAGCGACCCCGGCTACAGCTGCTTCCGGCGTGAATTTCAAGCCGCTCTTGTTAATGTGCGGCGGCAGGATCGCGATGCCCATTCGTTTGCCCTCCCCGACGAATACGGAAATTTTTTCCGTGTTGCTGATTTCGTTGCTCAACAGCCCGGCCATGAACTCGACCGGATACCGCGCCTTCAGGTAGGCGGTCTGATAACTGATCACGCCGTATGCTGCGCTGTGGCTTTTGTTGAACCCGTAACCGGCGAATTTTTCCAGCAAATCGAAAATCGCATTCGCGTTTTTCTCCGGGATGTTGTTGGTGCGCGCGCAACCTGCGATGAAGTTCTTGCGTTCCTTCGCCATCTTGGCCTTGTCTTTCTTGCCGATGGCGCGCCGCAACAGATCGGCTTGAGCGAGCGAGTAACCGGCCAGCTTGCTCGCCGCCGCCATCACCTGCTCCTGGTAAATCATCACGCCGTAGGTATCGGCGCAGATTTCTTCCAGAAGCGGATGCAGATATTTAATCGGCGCTGTTCCCTTTTTCGCTTTTAGATACTCGGGAATGAGTTCCATCGGTCCCGGCCGATAGAGCGCGATCAATGCAATGATGTCGTCGAGTTTGCGAACATCGAATTGCTTCGAGAGGCTGGTCATCCCGCCGGACTCCATTTGGAACAGCCCGATGGTTTCGCCGCGGTTGTAGAGCACGAATGCGGCGGGATCCTCCAGTGGAATGTTCTTGAGCGAAAACTCCGGCTCCCGTCGGCGGATCAGATTCACGGTGTCTTCGATGACGGTGAGCGTCTTGAGCCCGAGGAAATCCATTTTCAGCAGACCGAGGTCGTTCAACGGATCCATCGGGTACTGCGTGAGCACATCGTTGCCTTTCACGTCGCGGCAAAGCGGGATGTAGTCGGTCAGGTCACGGTCGGCAATCACCACTCCCGCCGCGTGCATTCCGGCGTTGCGGGAAAGGCCTTCGAGCACTTTTCCGTACTCAAAGAGCTGTTTCGTCTGCGGCTCGGTTGCGATCGCGCGTTTGAGCTCGGCATTCTTTCCCGCCGCTTCCTCCAGCGTGATGTTCAGCTCGTTCGGGATCATCCGCGCGATCCGGTCCGCATCGCGATAAGGCAAACCCATTACGCGCCCGACGTCCCGCACCACGCTTTTCGCCTTCAGTTTTCCGAAGGTAATGACCTGCGCGACGCGGCGTTCGCCATATTTTTGCCGCACGTACTCGAGAACTTCGCCGCGGCGTGCTTCGCAGAAATCTACATCGATGTCGGGCGGCGACACGCGATCGGGGTTCAGGAAGCGCTCGAAGAGTAATCCGTACTGCAGCGGATCGATATCGGTGATGCCAAGCACATAGGCGACAAGCGACCCGGCGGCGGAACCTCGACCAGGCCCGACCGGGATTTTTCTCTCCTTCGCGAATCGAATGAAATCCCAAACGATCAGGATGTAACTGACGAAGCCGGTCTTCTCGAGAACGCCCAGCTCGTACTCGAGGCGCTCGCGCAGTTGATTGTCGATCTTGGGGCGCTCGCCGTAACGCCAGGCCAAACCTTTCGCGCACAACTCGCGCAAGTATTCTTCGCGCGAGACGCCGTTCGCGATCGGATACTCGGGGTATTTGGATTTGCCGAGCTCAATTTCCAAATCGCAGCGCTCCGCGATGGCGAGCGTATTACTAATCGCCTCCGGGAAATCTTTGAACAGCTCGCGCATTTCTTCAGCGGATTTGAGATACAGCTCCGGGCCGTAGCGCAGCCGGTTTTCGTCCTGCACCATTTTGCCGGTGCCGATGCAAAGCATCACGTCATGCGCGTCATGATCGCTGCGCCGGAGAAAATGCACGTCGTTGGCGGCGACAACGCCGAGGCCGAGGTCTTTTGCGATTTCTGGCAGCACGCAATTGCAGCGCCGTTGCTCCTCCAGCCCGTGATCGTGCAACTCAATGAAGAAATTTTCCGCGCCGAGGATGTCGCGATATTCCGCAGCAGCTTGCTTCGCGCTGTCGATCTTGTTCGATTGAATCGCCGTGTTCACCTCGCCGGCGAGACATCCGCTCAGCCCGATCAGCCCGATGGAGTGTTGCGCGAGCAGCTCTTTGTCGATGCGCGGCCGGTAATGAAACCCGTCGAGATGCGCAGCCGACACCAGCTTCACGAGGTTGCGGTAGCCGGCCGCATCGCGGGCGAGCAGCGTAAAGTGATAGGCCGCATCGCGCATCGACATCCCGCGCTCTTTATGCGAACGCGGCGCGATATAGGCTTCGCAGCCGATAATCGGTTTGACGCCCGCCTGCCGCGCTTCCTTGTAAAATTCAATCGCGCCGTAGAGATTGCCGTGATCGGTCATTGCCACCGCCGGCATTTTCATTTCCGCGGCTTTTTTCATCAGCTCTTTCATCCGCACGGCGCCATCGAGCAGTGAATACTCGGTGTGCAAATGAAGATGAACGAACGAATCGCGGGGCACTTTTTGACTTAAGCGCCTAAAGTTTTTTTAGCAAATTTTCGTGATTGCATCGCGCGCATTCGATTGGTAAGGAAGCGCGTGCGCGAGTCAGCGAGATCGACATGAAAAAACTCGAAGCGATCATCAAGCCGTTCAAGCTCGAGGAAGTGAAGGAAGCGCTGGCTGAACTTGGTATCGAAGGAATGACGGTGACGGAAGTGAAGGGCTTCGGCCGCCAAAAAGGCCACACTGAGATTTATCGCGGCAGCGAGTATACGGTCGATTTTCTACCCAAAGTGAAAGTGGAAGTCGTGATGGCCGATGACATGGTCGACAAAGCGGTCACGGCCGTGGTTGGCGCGGCCAAGACCGGCAAAATCGGCGACGGAAAAGTGTTCGTGCTGCCGGTCGAGCACGCGATCCGCATTCGCACGGAAGAGATCGGCGAAAAAGCGGTGTGACTACACGGACCGCATTCAACTCATCACGCGATGGGTTGGCTCGGCTCTATTTATTTTCAGCGGTTTTTGTGAATAACCGGCACGGTTGTTCACAACTTCTCCGCTCCTCAACATCCCAACTACTCAACATCTAGTCCCAATGGCCAAAGACAAAACCCCATCCGACGTCAGTAAAATGATCAAAGACAACAATGTGAAACTTGTGGATTACAAGTTCACCGATCTGCTCGGCACGTGGCAGCATTTCACTACCACACTGAGCGAGTATAACGACGATGTTTTTGCCGATGGGCTCGGCTTCGATGGCTCGAGCATTCGCGGATGGAAAGTGATCAACGCCTCCGACATGCTCGTGATTCCGGATGCAGCGACCGCGTGGATCGACATCTTCAATACCGAGCCGACGCTCAGTCTCATTTGCACGATTGTCGATCCAATCACGCGCGAGCCGTACGATCGCGACCCGCGCGGCGTGGCGGAAAAAGCCGAGGCTTATTTGAAGAGCACCGGCATCGGCGACACCGCATTCTTCGGGCCGGAAGCGGAATTTTTTATCTTCGATGAGGCGCGCTTCAACTACACCGGCAACGCCTGTTTTCATCAGGTCGACAGCGCAGAGGGACATTGGAATAGCGGGCGCGAGGAGTTTCCGTACCTCGGCTACAAAGTTCGCGCGAAAGAAGGCTATTTCCCCGTGCCGCCGATGGACACGTTGCAAGACATCCGCAACGAGATGTCGCTCGAGCTGGAGAAAGCGGGCATCCCGGTGGACAAACAGCACCACGAAGTAGCGACCGCCGGCCAGGCAGAGATCGATGTGCGTTTCGCGCCGCTCAAACGCATGGCCGACTCGATGCAGTACTACAAATACATCATCCGCAATGTCGCCAAGCGGCACAACAAGACAGTGACCTTCATGCCCAAACCGCTCTTCGGCGACAATGGCTCGGGCATGCACACTCACATCTCGATTTGGAAAGACGACAAACCGCTCTTCGCCGGCAACGGTTATGCCGGGTTGAGCGAGACTGCGCTGTTTTTTATCGGCGGGATTTTGCATCACGCGCCTGCGCTCACCTGCCTGACGAATCCCACGACCAACAGTTACAAACGCCTCGTGCCCGGATTCGAAGCGCCAGTCAATCTCGCTTACTCGGCGCGCAATCGTTCCGCTGCCATTCGTATTCCGACTTACTCCGCCAGTCCAAAGGCGAAACGAATCGAATTCCGCACACCCGACGCCTCGGCAAATCCGTATCTCGCATTTTCCGCCATGCTCCTCGCCGGGCTCGATGGCGTCCAAAACCGCATCGACCCCGGTGATCCGCTCGACAAAAATCTTTACGAACTTCCGCCGGAAGAACTCGCCGAGATCGCGAGCGTGCCCGATTCACTCCGCGGCGCGATCGAAGCGCTCCAGGCCGATCACCAGTTCCTGCTCCGTGGCGACGTCTTCAATGCCGACTTCATCGCGAACTGGATCGACATGAAACAAAAGGAATACGACGCGCTGCGGCTACGCCCTCATCCCTACGAGTTCACCATGTACTACGATGTGTGAGATTACTGAGTGGTCTTCGCGAGCAGCGCCTGGTTTTGAACCTGCGTGAGTGACTCGCTGCGGCGGCGAAGCCGCGCGAATGAGTACGGTTTATCACCGCCTTTTTGGGCTAGTGGTTGTAGCAGCGGCTCTCTACTGGCTCGCTGTTGTTACGGTGATGCACTTTCTCGAGCCGGAGTTTAGTCCGCTGAAAGTGCCGATGAGCGCTTACGTCGGCGGCGCTTACGGTGGCTGGATGACGACGTCGTTTTTTGCTTTGGCAACAGCTCTCGTCGCAACGGCTTTTGGCGTGCTTAGAACATTGGGTCGCAATGTTCTCGCATGCGCTGGCTTTTTGCTGTTCATCGTTGCGGCGTTTGGAGTTGTGCTCGCCGGTATTTTCCCGGGGATAATCACCGGACCTTCAGCAGCTCATTGGCACGGAGTTGGTAGCCGATTCGCATTCCCGGGCATGGCATTCGGTAGTTTGCTGCTTTCGTTTGGTTTTTCTTCCGATCCAGACTGGCAGCGCATCTCGGTTGCGGCGCTGACGCTGTCTGGCGGAGTTGTCTTTTTCTTGGCGTTGTCGTTCTCACCTGTCACAGCTGATCTCGGCGGCCTCGTTCAACGGATATTTTTCGCATTCTTGATCCCGTGGCTCGCACTGGTGGGAATTCATCTGATGCGATTCGAGCGCGCCGATAGTTTCTCGGAATCGCGCTAGACTGCCGAGCCAATAGTCCTTTCTGGGTGAAAATCGTCTGCTCAGGGTACATGGTTCGGCTCCCGTTGGGCGGCCATGTTTGGCACCATTTCCAGTACCTCGCCGGACTTCAGCAACTCGGGCACGAGGTGACGTATTTCGAAGACTTCGGCTGGCCGGACTCCTGTTACCAGCCTCCAGGCGATGTTAATACGTCCGATCCAAGTTTCGGTATCGCCTATCTGCTCGAGTTTCTGGGGAGGTACGGTGTGGTTTGCGACATCTGTTACCTGGCCGAGGACGGCACCGCGCGTGGCCTGAGTCGGGCCGAGTTGGCGGCGCGCTGTCGCGAAGCAGATCTTTACCTCAACCTCAGCAACATGAATGCAATTCCGGAACAGCAATTGTGCCGATGCCGGGTGCTGGTCGATACCGATCCGGTGTTTACGCAAATCGGAGCACTGCGGTTCACATTCGGTGAAAACGTGCACCAACCTGGCTGCAGCATGCCAACCGCCGACATGCCATGGCTGCCCACGCGTCAGCCGGTCGTAACGGACTTGTGGCCGGTCGACAAAGGGCACCTCGATGCGCCATTTACAACGGTCATGAGCTGGAATCCGATGACGCACGGCGACGACACGTATGGCAGCAAAGCTCGCGCGTTCACTCCGTTCTTGCGCCTGCCACAGATCACCGGTGAACCGATGGAGATTGCGATCAATGTCCGGGCGAGGCGCGTCGATCCCCTTCAGGTGCGCGCGAAACTTGCGCGTGGCGGGTGGCGTGTGCGCGATGCAGCGGAAGTGACGCACACACCGTGGTCGTACCAGCAATACCTGCAGAGTTCGCGCGCCGAGTTCTCAGTTGCGAAGCACGGTTATGTGGTCACCCAATGCGGCTGGTTTAGCGATCGTGGTTCAAGCTATCTCGCGTCAGGGCGGCCGGTGATTTTGCAAGACACGGGT
>QHPZ01000271.1 GCA_003219225.1 Verrucomicrobiota bacterium
CGACCGAGTTGCCGAAAAACTTCCGTATGGTATCGGCGCAATAGCCAACGATGACCAGGTGGCGTTTCACACCTGCGTCGCGCAATCCTTCCACGATGTGCTGCAAGATTGGCTTGCCGCGCACCCGAATCATCGGCTTCGGCATCTCGTTTGTGAGCTCGCGCATGCGCGTGCCGCGCCCCGCCGCGAGGATAACCGCTTTCTCGATGTTCTGATGTGTCATGTCGAACGGCAACGTGACGTTGCATCCAGCTTACAGCGACGTAGCCGCCTTACTGAGAGCCTGCCCTGAGCGAGCGTAGCGAGTCGAACAGGAGACATCTCTCACAACTGTTAGCACATCCGAAGCGGACCAGTTAACAGCAAGAGATTTCTCCGCTTCGGTCGGAATCACAGAAGAGCATCGCGCGGCGGTTTCTCCGCGCGTCTGCCTGCCCTGGAGATGTCGATCTTGCTCGTTAGCCTGTTGCTGGTTGGACCGGGCAAATACAGCGTGGACAAGAACTGATCACTTCGGCGGCGGCGTGATCACGAGCGCCGGCAAGTCGAGTTGCTTGATCGAGGCACTGACTTTGGGTACATCATCGCTCTTGATCTGCGCCCATTTCTTCAATTGTTCCTCAAGCTGGCCGCTGAGCATTTGAAAGACGTCGAGCTGCGGTTTGGTCGGCGCGTTGTCGCCCGATTCGATCACGTGGCTGAAACTGTCGAAGCGCTCGTTCAGCATGTTGGGAAAGGCGAGGTTCGCTTCCGAGCCTTTCATGTTGACCTGGATGAGCTGCTGTTCGACCTCGGACATTTTGCGATTAAGGTCGTCAGCGGCGCCGAGCGCGCTCTTCAGCCGCTCTTCCTCACCGAAACGCTTGTGCAGCGAGTCGATTTGCGATCGGACCTCACGGATTTCGTTCACCGCCTGATGTAATTGCGAGATGCGATCGTTGACCTGCACCGCGAGCTCGGACTGCTTCTGCAGCGCGTCCTCGGCGCCTTTGGTGCGCGGATCGATCGCGAGGTGCAGCGGCGCGGTCTGCGATTTGCCGGCGACCGTTAATTTGACCTGGTAATCGCCCGGCAATGCCAGCGGGCCTTTGGGTCCGGTGCCGGAATAAAATGCGCCCGGAATTTGTATCGGATCGTCATAGCGCAGGTCCCACGCGAAGCGGTTCATGGCTTCGTTTGCCGGAATCGTTTTGACGCGCTCAACGCGGTCCGGCCATTCCGGCGGCTGTTCGCTTTCCTTCTTCTCCTTGCTCGAGAGATGCCGCACGCGTTTGCCGGCAGCATCGAGAATGTCGAGCGTGACCTCGTCTTTGGGCGCGGTCTTAAGATAATAATCGATGATTGCGCCCGGTGGCGGGTTGTCGCCGGCCGGCTGCTTTTTGTCGATCTCTTCCGGATAATGCAATCGCAACGCGGTCTGCGGCTGGTAGAGAACCATGTCTGCCCCGGCCGATTGGCCGGTGACCTGTCGCAACGGCGTCACATCATCGAGGACCCAAAAGGAGCGACCATGTGTCGCGACCACCAGATCGTCATCCTTGACGACCAGGTCGTGAATCGGCGACTGCGGCAGATTCAGCTGCAACGGCTGCCAATGCGCGCCGTCATCGAATGAGAAAAAAACGCCGAGCTCCGTGCCGGCGTAAAGCAAGCCGCGCTTTTTGGGGTCCTCGCGCAGCGCGTGCACGTATGCGCCGTCCGGAATTCCGTTGACGATAGCCGACCATGTTTTGCCGAGGTCGCTCGTTTTAAAGATGTAGGGCTTGAAATCGTCGAGTTTATGCCGATCGACTGCGACGTAGGCCGTGTTTGCATCGTGCGGCGACGGCTCGACGAGATCGACAGTGCTCCATTCCGGCATCTTCGGCGTGACTTTCGCCCAATGCTGACCGTCGTCGGTTGTGACGTGCACAAGACCGTCGTCCGTCCCCACCCAGAGCGTCCCTTTTTTCAACGGTGACTCGGCCAGCGTAAAAATTGTGTCGTAATACTCGACCGAAGTGATGTCGTTGGTGAGCGGGCCGCCACTGGGTTGCTGTTTGCTTTTATCGTTGCGCGTGAGATCAGCGCTGATTTGCGTCCAGCTCTGGCCGTGATCGGCCGATTTGAAGACGCATTCGGCCGCGGTGTAAAGCGTGTCGGGATCGTGCGGCGAAAGCATGAGCGGCGAAACCCATTGGAACCGGTGCGCGAGATCGACCGCGCCGTGGCCCGAATTGTCCAACGGTACCGGACTGATGTCCTGCGCGTCCTGTTTGTTTTTGTCGTAGCGAACGGCGTAACCTTCGCTGTTGGAATAAATGATGTGCCAGTCGCGCGGGTCGGGCACGACAAAGCCGCACTCGCCGTCGCCGGCTTCGAACCAATCCTCGCGCCCGATCACGCCGCTGTCGGTGCGGCTGGCGATGCCCACGTTGGAGTTGTCCTGTTGTGCGCCGTAAATGTGATACGGAAAAGCGTTGTCGACTGCGACGTGATAGAACTGCGCCGTCGGCTGGTTCAACTGCGTCGTCCACGTTTTGCCGCCGTCGATGGAAATGCTCGCGCCGCCGTCGCTCACGTTTGCGATGCGGTTGGGATCTTGCGGATCAATCCACAGCCCATGATGATCGCCGTGTCGCGCCGGCAGCAGATTAAAGGTCTTGCCGCCATCAACGGAACGAAACGCGCCGGTGTTCAGGAGGTAAACCGTGTCGGCCGATTTCGGATCGGCGTAAACTTTGCTGAAATACCATGCGCGCTGGCGGAAACGGCCGTCGTCATTGACGCGCGTCCATGTTTGCCCGGCGTCTTCGGAGCGATAAAGGCCGCCCTCTTTCGCTTCGATGATAGCATAAACGCGGTTTGAATCCGCACCGGACACAGCGACGCCGATGCGACCGAGAATGCCATCGGGCAAACCAGTTCCGGTGAGTTGCTTCCAGGTAACGCCGTTGTCCTCGGATCGATACAAACCGCTGCCCGGTCCGCCACTGGAGAAAAACCACGGCTGGCGCCGCGCCTGCCAAAGCGCGGCAAACACGATATTCGGATTGTGCGGGTCGAACACGACATCGATGCCGCCGGTGTTCTCGTCCTTGCTCAAAACTTTCGTCCACGTTTTTCCGCCATCAGCCGTCCGGAAAATTCCGCGCTCGTTGTTCGGGCCGAAGGCGTGGCCGAGCGCCGCGACCAGCACCACATCGGCATTTCTTGGATCGATAATGAGCGCGCCAATCTGATGGGTGTCTTTCAACCCGATGTTTTTCCACGTCTTGCCCGCATCGACCGATTTGAACACGCCGATGCCGTAAGTCGCGTTGCCACGGATCGCCGCTTCGCCCGTGCCGACGTAAACCACATTGTGGTCCGATGGCGCGACCGCAATCGCGCCGACTGATGAAATTGCTTCCTTATCGAAGAGCGGCGTCCAAGTCGCGCCGCCGTCGCTTGTTTTCCAGACGCCGCCGGCGACCGCACCGAAATAATACGTGTCCGGGTCAGCGGGGATTCCCTCGATGGCCAGCGCGCGTCCGCCGCGGAACGGGCCGATTTGCCGCCACTGCAGCCGATTAAACAGCTTCTCATCGATCGTGCCCGGAGCCGGTGCCGGCACCGACGGCTTGGCTTGGGCTGGCGAGGTTGCCGGCTGCACGCCTGGTCCTTTGCCGAGCGGAGTAGGATTCGCCGCGAATCCGAACGTGACAAATCCAAACTGCAAGATCGACAACCAGCGGAAGCGGAAGACCGGCGTACTCATCCGCCTAAGGTGAAAAGCTTGGGCGCCTGTTCAACCGGAATGTCAGCGTGCGCTCAGAGTCACCGTTGTCGGCGAATCGCGAGAATGTAGGCGACGATCGCCTCGCGCTCTGCAGGCTTGAGACTGGCGCGATGCGCCATCGAGT
>QHPZ01000272.1 GCA_003219225.1 Verrucomicrobiota bacterium
TGGCGGTGGAGATCGCAGCCGACGCGGATGATTTCCAGGGCGAGGGGAAGCGATGCTCGGAGAGGCCAAGCTCGCTCTGGGCCATTGCTTGCACGAGCTGCTCGGGATTTTCGCCCAAACGTTCGGCCATGCGCTGCGCTTCCTCGGGACTGAATCCCTGGAGCTGATAAAAGAGCGACATCTCTTCGATCTCTTCCTCGGGATTTTCTTCGACCTCGGCTTTCTCGCGCGCGATCTCGGCTTCGTAAACTTCCGCTTCACTTTTGACCGCGAGATATGCGCCGGCACCCATGGAAAGCGAGGATGCAATCATGCCGGCCAGACCGGAGATGAGGATATAATGCTGCGCGTTGTTGGTCGCGCCGGCGACACCCGAAACAATTCCGAACACGGCGCCGAGTCCATCATTCACGCCGTAGATGGCGTCGGCCACCCAACTGCCGCCGCGGCCATGCCAGCGTTCGCGTTTCAGAATTGTGTCGAGCACCGTGCGCGGCCCGAGCTGTGGGACCATGCTTTGCAACGCGCGCGCGTGCGCCTTTTCCTCGAGCGCGCTTTCCTGCAAAAAATCTTTCACGTCGTGCTCGTCCGCGAGCGCGTGGTCGCGCTGGTCGCGAAACTCGGCTTCGTGTTTTTCCTCGGCCGCTTCCATCCGGCGGATCGCAATCTCGGTCCCGAGCGCGCGGTTTAACCAGCGCTTGAACCGTCGGCCTAACGAATCGGGAAAAGTTGGAATCGGCGCGCCAAGATCGGCGAGTTTCTTCGCCCAACGTTGCGCGTGACGCTCCTCGGCTTCAGCCATGCGGAGCAAAATGGCTTTGCGCTTCTCATCGGCTTCACGCGCGGCGAGCTCGCGATAAACTTGCGCACTCTCGACTTCGGCGCGCCAGTTGCGCCTGACGACTTCGACGGTTTCGTGCTTGCCCGCCGTCGCCGCGGCGGCGGAGGCGGGTCGACCTTGTGAGGTCTCGCTTTTCATGTCGCGCAATCGGGTTCAACCGCGACTCCGATTGGCGGCGCGGTTCTGGGCCTCAATTGTTGCGCCGTAATGACAATCGCGACCGAGCCGATAATCAACCCGGCACCGACCAGCGTGTGCAAGATCAGAGTTTCGCCGGCGAACAAAGTGCCGAGAACCATCGCTACTACGGGATTAACATAGGCGTAGGTCGCGACCTTCGCCGGATCACAATGGCGCAACAGATAAAAGTAGGCCGTGTAACCGATTAAAGCGCCGATCAGAACCAAATAAATAAACGCACCCGCCGAGAGGAGAGTAATTCTACCCGGATCAAAGTCGTGATGTTCCCGCAGGATCAGACCGAGAAGCAGGAGTAATCCGCCGCCACACATCATTTGTTGACCGGCGGCAAGAAAAAGCGACGGCGAACTCGTTGCTGTGCGCGAATAAAGCGAACCGATTGACCAGAGAAGCGAGCCAAACAGCAAGATCGACATGCCGAGCGCGAGATGATTGTGTGGCGGATCTGAAAAAGTCGTCAGCGCCGGACCGACCAGAATTCCAACACCGACAAATCCGCCCAATAGTCCAAGCGAAACGGAGCGTGTCGGCCGCGGCGCCGTTCCGCTGAGCCAGCCCAGCAGTGCGATGTAAATCGGAACGGTCGCGACCAACAGCGCCGCCAGACCGGTCGGCACCCACTTTTCGGAGATCGTGACGGCGCCATTCCCGCCGAGTAACAAGCAACCGCCAATGATGAGCGAGTTTTTCCATGTGCCGGCGGTTGGTCGCGGCGCGCCTTGCCAGCGGGCGGCCGCGTACATGATCCCGCCGGCGAGAAGGAAGCGCGCACCAGCCATCAGAAACGGCGGGATCGATTGAATGGCAAAGAGGATCCCGAGATAGGTTGAGCCCCAGATGAGATAAAGAGCCGCGAATGCAAGAACGATCCAGATCTTCTTTGGCGCAGCCATCACCGCACAATCTGTGATTCAACTGCCGAAGCAACCACCCGCTTCTTGCGGAAGCGCTTGACCGTCTCAAAATACTAGATCGAACGTCGAGCCGAAGTATTCCGGCGGCGCGCCTGGATTGCTCACACATTTCGCAGGAAGTCTCTACGTCGAGACATCGGATGTGTGGACGTCCACACATGCCCGGATGTGCGAACTTTGGCGGATGCGGTCTGTGCACGTGCACACTCCGCCGGACCGCCAAAAGCGACTCACCGGCATACGCGGCTCGAGACCAAAAAATTGCGCCATGGAGCGCGTGGAGCGCTCTCGGAATTGAGTCGCTCGTTTTATATGCATAGGCGCCGGTGTGATTTGACACCCCGCGGCTCTGCATGAGCCCATTTATCCAGCAATTGATACTCGTCACCATCCCAGCAATCGGATCGATTGTTGCTGCGCTTATCTCACGTCGTCGGCCAGTAAAAGACCGTAGTCAGCCCTGCAAAAAACGACTCAGGCTTTGACACGGCACCGGCATCGCGACTCGAACTACCGAATCTGCAAGAACTTCGCGATTAGCATTTCGTTTAGTACCCCCATTCTCGTCGGCATATCATATGGCCAGTCTCCCTTGCTTGAGCTCGGACGCGCGCCATGCCAGAGCGTTTCATGAAACAAGTCGTTTCTGAGCTCTGCCATTTTATCTAGATCGATCCATTTTTCAGGGATCCATTCGCCGACATCCGAGAAGAAATGTGCACATAAAATTCTGCCGCGATCTTTATGCGTTCTGGCCGAAAGTTGGAAAAGCTGTTCACCCATCTTCCAAAGCGCATCGAACACGAGGTACTGGATGATGAATTCTTCCCAATCCCATTCATAAGCACAGACCCGCGAAAACATGTAGAGAATATTTGTGAATCGCTTCTTTTCAGGTTCTGGCCACGCCGACCAGATTTTGAAGCAATGATCCAAGTAGCGCTCCGCTTGACCGCGATGCCCGATGCTCAAACCAAATCTGTGCCGGCTCCCTAACGGAACCCGGCCATCAAAATACCAATCAGCAAATTGGAGCCTCGTCGCAAATAGAAATGCTAGAAGATGAATCACGAATCCTGCAGATCCTTCACGAATATTCGGCTCAGGCTTGTATGTGATCTCAAGCTCATGCGAGGCTGGCAGACGAAACAAATGGGCAGGACGCTTCGTTTTCGGGACAGTTAGATACTTTCCACGTGAGTCAGCTGTGATGCTCTTCCCGATAGGAGGGTAGTAATAACCGTCTTGGTGCAAACATTTCTTGAGTGACCTCCATGCTTCATCGAATTGAGGAACGGGAACAATTTTGCCAAAGCTAAAGTTCAAATCCCACTGATAGGGAAGAAATCCGAACCGGATTGGCATCGGAAAATTGGCCATGTCGAATTAATCAGACAACTTCCTCGCAATCTCCTCATCCAGACATTGACGAACCGCGGCTTGATTTCGTCTTCGGCAAATCACGGACCACAAATCTACGACCGATCAGCGGA
>QHPZ01000273.1 GCA_003219225.1 Verrucomicrobiota bacterium
AATCCGATTTACCTGCATACGACCAGCAAAACCGCGCTCGCCTACAAAAACAAAGAGCTGCCGGGACACGGGATTGATTATCACAAAGACGGTTTCGGTTCGCCGATTGGAAATTGGAAATCAACCGACATCGCCGAAGGCAAAAAGGCCAGGCTTGAGTTCGAAAGCGGCATCACGGTGGAAGGCAAGATCGACAAGTTGATCGAGCGCGATGGCAAACTGCTCTTAGTTTCGTTCTCCAACTGTCGCGCTAAATACGGTGACCGCGTTTTGTTCGATCCCGATTGGGGGACGTTCGACATGGCCGTCGGCGAGAGAATCACCTCCGTCTTTAACGGCGCCGCGGACAAGGACGCTTACAACCAAGTCGCGCTCGTCCCGAAAGAGCGCACGATCAAATCACCGTCCGATGCAAAGCGCAAGCGGCTGGAAAATCTCTATGCGCAGGTGCGCAAGATCCGCAAGACAAAGGCTGGTTACGAGCGGCTCGGCGAAATTTGGGAGACGCAACAGGCCGAGCATCCCGAGGATTGGCTGTTGTCGATGGAAATTTTCGAGATCCTCGACACAACCGAACAGCAACCCGAGCTAAAAGCGCGCATCGAAAAATTCCTCAACAGGAAAAAAACCGAGACGAAAGACCTGACGACGCTGATCAGCTGGGGCTTCCGCCTCGTCGAGTACCACAAAAAACCAGAATACCAAGCGGCACTTGCCGCGTCGCGAAAATAGATTTCGAGTGCGGCGATCCGGCAGCTGGCGTACCGGTTTCAAAAGCGCGTGCATCTCCGTGCCGTCAAAGCATCCACGCGGTCGAAAAAAGCGCAGCCGCTTATCTCCTAAAACTTAAAGCTAATGCCGCCTTGGAGTAGATGATACTTAACATCGCTGCTAGCACGGCCTCTGGCAAAATTGAGCGCGTCGTCACCAGCGCGAACAGGAGTGGTGATGCCGGTCACGACGTCATCCACCTCTCCAAGATCGACATAGAGATACATCAGGTTTAGGATCACATGCGGCCCCAGGCAAAAATCGATACCACCGCCGACCGTCCATCCCACCCGAGGATCCTCATCGCCTGTTCTGCGAAAGTGTTCGGACCCGGTCACCGCCAATGAACTGTTGTCAGTATCAAGACCGAAGTCGATATCTGTGTGGACATCGAAATCCGCCTGACCGACTGCCAGACCGCCGGTAACAAACCCCATCAGGCGATGCGCAAACACATAACCCAGCCGCGGTCGCACCGTGGCGTACCAGTTCAAAGTGGTCTTTGTGGCAGTGTCAACTGTTAGAAAGGCGTCGTTGTCGTGCGTCTCTGGAAGATCCAAAGCCGCTCTGCCGCCGTCCTGCTCCAAATGGCCGCCGGAAAAGTCTGCTTCCAGGCCGAATACAAACGACCCGCGCTGGAAATTTCGGCCGAAGTGAATGCCGCCCGCGCCACCCCAGTTGTCACCGCCGCTATCCCTGACTACGCCATCGAAAGATAGTTCGCTATGTTCCCCTTGACTAATCGCGTGATTGTCGGCCGACTCGAATATGCCGGCGCCGTGAATACCAATGTACCACCCGTCGAAACAAGGCGGCGGTGGAACCGGCTGGGGCGCAACTTCTTTCCCCGCAGCAAGCGCTTCGGGGCCCGCAAACGCCAAAGCGCACGACGCGAATGCTATCCCAAAGGCCAAGGTAATCTTCTTCATAGTAGCTGGCCTCGTAACAGGTTTTGCCGAGGGCGGTCAACGAGAAAAAGGAATCCGCTCTTACGCGCAAATCATTGTAGCCACGGCGCTCTGGCGTCGTCAGCCTCTCGACAGGAGCAAAGCGACTGCAGATTTAAGATTCAGAACGCCCCATCCTTGAAGTGGCGTTTGCCTTTGAGCGCTTTGGCATATTCGTCCTTGCTCAGAATGTTTTCATCAAGCTGCATGTCGGTGCGCCAGAGATTTTGGAACCAGGTTTCGATGCGTTGTCGATCTTTGAGAACTTCCTCAGAGATGTAGTTCGCGTCGATGTTAATGCAGATCGCGCCGACGATCCCAAAGTCTTTGCGCTTGATTGGAATCGTCGTGCATTTGAATTTCCGCGCCCCGATGTTGAGCTCGTAGTTTAGTTTATCTTCATTCAGGAGCTGCCGGCGCTTCAGATCAATCAACAGATTTGTTGTGCCGTCCCGCAAATGGCGCCCAGTCACGTTGTTTTCGAGCGTGATGAGTGAATGCGCCGGGTCTGCAAGATTGTGGAGGAGAATTTCGATCCCAGTGTTTGGAAACGATTTGCCGATCAGGCGCACGATTCGCTCGTAGTTCTCGAGGAACTCATGCGTGTCATCCGCGATTTTCTTTCCGTCATATTTTTGGAAGAGTTGGGCGTAAACCTTCTGCTCGGCCGGCTCGAGTTTCTCGCGGACGTTGTTCTGCTCGCCGATGAAGATGAGCTGCCGCGCGGCGGTGTGGTCCTCGTTTTTGAGGAAGTAATGCACGCCAAGCCGAAAATTGTTCAGGTTGAACTCGCCGAAGTTCTCGCGCGTGACGGTGAACGGATAAAAATCGTATTCCTCCAAGTTGCGGCCGAATTTGCGGCGGCGCTCCTTGTATTTTCCCCAAACGAAACCAGCGCCAAGCAGAACAGCCGACGCGATGGTCGAAGCAATGACGTTGATCCAAAGCTCGGTTTGGAAAGCGCTGATCATCTCGACAGGCAAGATCGACAGTCTCGCGCCGATCACAAATTTCCGGTCGCGCTTGAGATTGTGATATTCTCCACCGCCACGTCGGTCGGACGGCTCAGCGCGTATGCGACCGCGGATGCAATCTGATCCGCGGAAATCATTCTCTGGCGCGGCCAGTCGCCGTCGATTCGGTTCCAGATGTCGGTATCGGTGGCGGCTGGATAAATATTGA
>QHPZ01000070.1:0-1954 GCA_003219225.1 Verrucomicrobiota bacterium
AATCGGCAAGCTCATGCAGGATTGGCTGCGGCTGGCGCAGGGCGAAGAAATAGTAAGTCGCCGTCAGGCAAGCGAGGATCAGCGCGATGAGATGGTAGTAACGTTCCCAATGCTGTTGCAGAACGATCGGCAGAAACGCGATGCAGAGCAGAAGCAGCACGAATGGCAGCATGCTGAGCCGCGCCGGCTCGACTTCCGATACGGCGGCGGCGAGAAACAAGTTGTTCATCGAAAATCTGTGCCGCGAGCAATGCGACAAAACTTTCAACGCCGCAACGATAAACCGGCTGGTGGAGCGAGGCTCAGCCCGGCCTGAGCTTGTCGAACGGGAGCCGACGAATTCTGGCAAGGGTCAGTCGGCTCCGCAGAGCGTCGTCCCACCGGTTACGCGCGGCGTTGATTTTTTGGCGCAGCTGAGGCAACCTATGCGCCCGAGTCCGATGCAGCACGTCAGCGCGTTTTCCCGTCCCCAGACTGTACCGCCGGTGCCAGTGAGTGTGCCGAAACGGAACCTCTGGATCCTGAACAGTTGGCGCGACCTGATTCTGTATGTCGGCACGCCGTTGTTGCTCGTGCCGATTTTTGCTTTGGCGCAGGCGCGTTGGAGCGCGCAGGACATTTACGTGTTCGTGGCCGCGTTCGGCGCGATGGGGCATCACCTGCCGGGAATGATCCGCGCGTATGGCGACCGCGCGTTGTTCGAGCGCTTTCGCTGGCGATTCATTTTCGCGCCGATGTTTTTGGTGGGGACGTGCGTCGCGTTTTATTGGTGGGACCTCAAAGGGATCATCCTGGTCGTTTTTTTCTGGGGCGTGTGGCACGGGATGATGCAGACCTATGGATTTTGTCGGATCTACGATGCGAAAACCGGATCGTTTGCCGCGCTGACGCGGCGGCTCGATTTCGCGACGTGCGGCCTGTGGTTTGCCGCGGCGGTGCTGCTTTCGCCGCAACGGATGACCGACACGCTCGAGGCGTTTTACAGCAGCGGCGGGCCGTTCATTTCACCGGGGCTGCTGCACATCGCGCAGCAAGCGGTGCTTTTCGCCGCGGTCGCAGTGTCGATCTTGTTCGTCGTTAACTTTGTCCGCCTGCTCGGGCAGGGAAGCCGGCCAAACCCGGTGAAACTGGCGCTGCTGGTGACGAGCATCGCTTTCTGGTGGTACTGCAACAACGGCGTAGCCAACATTCTCGCCGGCATCGCGTTATTCGAGGTCTTTCACGACGTGCAGTATTTGTCGCTGGTTTGGATCTACAATCGCAATCGGGTTGAGAAAGACAGCAGCATCGGCGGGTTCATGCGCTTTGTTTTCCGGCGGAGCGGATCGCTGGTCGGCCTCTACATCGGGCTCGTGTTCGCCTACGGGTCGCTCGCCTATTTCAACTCGCGAATGGAAATCGATACCATCAAACGTGTCCTGACCGGCGTGGTCGCGGCGTCGAGTCTGCTCCATTTTTATTACGACGGCTTCATTTGGAAGGTGCGCGAGAAAGCGACGCGCGAATCGCTCGGTTTGACCGGCGGGACGTCAAGCAGTGCGAGTAACGAGTTTCTACCGAGCTGGGTGTTGCACGGGCTTAAGTGGGCGGCTGTGTTTGTCATCCCGCTCGGGGCGCTCTGGCTCGGTCAGGTGCACAGTCTCACGCCGGAAACGCAAAGGGAGAGCTGGATCGTGACGGATCTGCCCGTTGGCGCGCGTCAACATCTCAATTATGGCGCCGCGTTGGAAAAGGCGGGCCAGTTCGATGAGGCGGTGGAGCAATACAGGATTGCGCTCAGCTTTGATCCGACCTACGCGAAAGTGCACTACAATCTGGCCAAAATCCTGATGGGGCAGTCGAAGATCGACGAAGCGCTGGAGCATTTCGCGCAGGCAACGCGCCTTGATCCCGGCGAGGCCGAGCATCGGCTGCATTATGGCTACGCCCTGGAACGAGTCGGTCGCAGCGATGA
>QHPZ01000070.1:2080-13519 GCA_003219225.1 Verrucomicrobiota bacterium
CTGGAACGAGTCGGTCGCAGCGATGAAGCCAGCTTGGAGTACCAGGCAGCAATCAAACTCAAGCCGAGATCGCCGAAATACCATTATGCGCGGGCGATGCTCCTGCTGAAGACGCAGCAAGTTGATGAAGCCGGCGCGGAGCTCGAACAGGTGTTGCGGCTGGACCCAGAGAACGTCGAGGCGCATTTCGCAATTGGGAACGTGGCGTTTGTCAACAACGGCGTAGAAGAAGCGGAGCGCCACTACCTCGAAGCGCTGCGATTGGATCCAAAACGCGCCGATATCCGCAGCGTGTTGGGCGACATTTATTTTCAACAGGGCCGAATCTCGCAGGCGATCGTTCAGAACGAAGAAGCGTTGCGTTTGAATCCAAGCCTGAGGAATACGGAAGAACATCTGCGTTTGGCTAGAGCCGGCGACGCGCGCTTCAAATCGCCTTCGCCGCAAAAATGACTACTGCGATGCCGCGCCCATCGCCGCGTCGAAATCATTTAAGGTAATTCCGCACGAGCTGGCTGACTCCCCGTTGCGCAAACCTCGCGGGCATCTTAATTCGATCGCAATTGTGCGTTTTAAACCCGGTTTGAGGTTCGCGATCTGCACCGCTCTGGTCGCAATCACATGGGCGATTTTTGGACAAACACGTGGTCACGAATTCGTCAACTACGACGATCTTCTTTACGTGGTTGAGAACCAACACGTCCGCGCGGGCTTAAACTGGCACGGTATTGTTTGGGCGCTCACACACGTTCATTCGCAAAACTGGCATCCGGTCACATCGATGTCACATATGCTGGACTGTCAGTTCTTCGGGCTCCGGTCGGGCGCGCATCATTTGGTCAATGTTCTGTTCCACAGCGCCGGGGCGGTTTTGCTTTTTCTCGTGCTCGAACAAATGACGGGCGGTCCGAGCGGGACTGGCACTATTTGGTCAAGCGCTTTTGTCGCGGCGATTTTCGCGGTTCACCCTTTGCGCGTCGAATCGGTCGCCTGGATCGCCGAGCGCAAGGATGTGCTAAGCGGAGTCTTCTTCATGCTGACTCTAATCGCGTACGTGCGTTACACGCGAAAGCCAACGCCGGCTCGCTATGTGACGATGTCGATCTTGTTCGCGTGCGGCCTGATGTCCAAGCCGATGCTGGTTACGCTGCCGATCATTCTGCTGTTGCTTGATTACTGGCCGCTGAAGCGCTTTGAAAGATCAACCATCACGCGGCTCGTCGTCGATAAGGTTCCACTGTTTGCATTGTCGATTGCTTCCTGCGTAGCGACATTGCTGGCGCAGAATTTCGCACTGGGATCAACCGAGCTTTTGCCGCTCAAGTGGCGCATCACGAACGCAATCGTTACTTACTTTGATTATATTCGGCAGATGTTTTGGCCGGTCGGTCTCATTCCGTTTTATATTCATCCGGAAGATCGTTTGCCGATTTGGCGTCTCCTCGTCGCAGCAATAGTTCTTGTAGCCGTCACCGGCGTCGCTTTTGCGCGGCGCCGAAAAAATCCCTACATCTCGTCCGGATGGTTTTGGTACATCGTGATGCTGGTTCCGGTGGTCGGGATAGTTCAAGTCGGTCTGCAAGGGCGCGCTGATCGCTACACTTATCTCCCCGAAATCGGTTTGTGCATCGCGCTTGTCTGGCTGATTGGCGATTTAACGAAATCCTGGCAACAGCGACAAATTTTTCTCGGCGCTGCGGCGGCACTTGTTCTGGGCAGCTTGTCGATCTTATCCTGGAAACAAACCAGGCATTGGCACGACAGTGAAACACTCTGGAGTTACACGCTGACGATTACGCCTGAGAGCGATGTCGCGCACGCGGGATTGGCGGGGATTTTGCTTGTGCGCGGGCAGACGAATGCCGCAATTGAGCATTATGAACGCGCCCTCAGCCGGCGCGATGGCAATGTGGCCGCGCATTATGGTTTGGCGATCGCGTTGGCAAGCGAACGAAAAGTGGATGCAGCGATCGGGCATTTTCAGAAAGCGCTGAGCATCCAACCCGACAACATCCAGGTGAGCAATTATCTCGGCGCGCTGTTCGCGAGTAAAGGCGAACTCAGCAGCGCCATTACAGCATGGCGGCAAACATTAGCGTTCGATCCCGACAACGCCACTGCGACCAGCCAACTCGCCTGGGTCCTGGCCACAGCTTCTGATGCCAAATTCCGCGACGGCCAAGAAGCAATCGTATTAGCGCAACGCGTCATTCGATCGGACGGCGAGAATCCGATTGTGCTGCGTACTCTTGCAGCCGCGCTAGCCGAAAGTAATCGTTTTACTGAAGCAGCCGAAACTGCCGAGCGTGGCGAGCGCATAGCTGAGGCCAGCGGAGACAGCGATATGGCTGAGAACTTGCAGCGCTGCGCGGAATTATTTCGCCACTGCGAACCGCTACACAGCACGCAGGTCTCGCACTAGATCGCGAGAGTTAAGAGGTTGAAGCGGTATCCTCGGGCGCACTCCTAGATGCTCGTGTTCGTCGATGGGCAACCTAAAATAATAGAAAGAAAGAGAAAAATGCGCGTTGCGATCGTTTGGGGTATCCTTTTCCTCTCCGGACTGGGCGCGCTCATTTTCGAAACGCTATGGCTGCGCTTGAGCGGCTTGGCCTTTGGCAACTCGGTCTGGGCGGCGGCGCTGATTCTTTCCAGTTTCATGGCCGGTCTGGCACTGGGCAACGCGATCGCCGCGTCATCGCGCGTACGGCGCTGGCGACCGCTGCGTTTGTATGCGGCGTTGGAATTGGCGGTAGCTTTTTCTGGTTGCACGATCGTGTTCGGGCTGCCGCTGTTGGGCGAATGGCTGCGACCGATCTGGCAGACGCTTTGGAATTATCAGCCAACGCTCATTAGTCTGCGTTTCATTTTGTCGTTCCTGATTCTGCTCGTTCCGACGACAGCGATGGGGCTGACGCTGCCGGTGTTGGTGGAAGACCCGGTGTTGCAGCGCGCCGATTTCAGCCGTGCGATCGGTTTTCTTTACGGCTGCAACACACTGGGTGCAGTCGTTGGCGCGCTGATCGGTGAAGCGTATCTGGTGGCGGCGTTTGGATTGCGCGGGACGAGTCTGGCGGCCGCGAGTGCGAGCTGCATCGCGGCGACGATCGCGTTGCTCGTAACGACACGCGATTCCCAAAGCGGCGCCGCAGCGCCGCACGCCAAAATGTTGCCGCTGCGTTTCGACGCGCGCTATTCGCTGCCGTGGCGGCTACTGTTCGTCAGCTTTGGCACAGGCTTTCTTTTTCTCGCGCTGGAAGTGATTTGGTTTCGATTTCTGCGCCTGTATGTCGCGTCGTCGCCAATCGCGTTTGCGGTGATGCTGGCGGTGGTGCTGGCTGGAATTGGGCTCGGCAGTCTTGGGTGGGGCGCGTTTCACCGGCGCGCGAGCGACAATCTGCTGCCGATCTTGTTACTGCTCGCGGCAATTGTGGCGCTGCTTTGCTATCTGTTCTTTCCGGGTGAGCTAATCCAGCCAGGCTCGGGTGCGTTTAATCTCGCATCCTGGCCGCAGATCGCGCTGCTCTCGGTCGCGCTGATGTTGCCCGTCGCTCTATTATCGGGGGCCGTGTTTCCGGCAATCGTCGCGCGGGTGCAGGCCGCAGTCGGCGACCGGATGAACAGCACCGGTGTGACGACGTTGTTTAATACGGCGGGGGCAGCGCTTGGCCCGCTGGTGGCGAGTTTCATGGTTTTACCGGCGATCGGATATCAGACGAGTCTTATTGTGTGCGCGGCGGCTTACGGGTTGCTGGCGATTGTTTCGAGTGAGCGAGCGCACTGGCGCTTGCCGGGGCGCCTTGCATTGAGCACCGGCGTACTTTGCGCCAGTTTGATCGTGATAATCGCATTTTTCCCCTACCGGCGCGCTCAGGTGCACTTTGCGCACGCGAGCGCGCCGCACGAACGCGACGAGCAGGGCAGAGTGCTTGCGCATGTCGTGAAGCGGGTGGAGGGCACGGCCGATACCTTGCAGCTAGTCGAGCGCGATCTTTTCGGCGAGCCGTACTACTACCGGCTTTTGACGAACGCGTTTTCGATGTCGGCGACCAATCCGCATAGCCAACGCTACATGAGGTTATTTGCCTATCTCCCACTGGCCTTTCGACCGGCATCGGAGGACGTGCTCGTGCTTTGCTATGGATGCGGCGTTACGGCGGATGCATTTCTGCACGGGCCACGCGTCCAGCGCATGGACGTGGTGGACATTTCAAAAGAGGTGTTCGCGCTGGCCGATTCCTATGCAGGAATCAATTACTCCAATCCACTGCGCGACCCGCGCGCGCATACCGTCGTGCAGGACGCGCGCTTCTTCCTCCAAGCCTGTCCGAAAAAATACGACGTCATCTCGGGAGAACCGCCTCCGCCGAAAGTAGCTGGCTCGGTCAATCTCTACACCGAAGAGTTTTTCCGACTGATGAAAAGCCGACTCAAAGAAGGCGGCTTCGCCACATTTTGGCTGCCGATCAATCAGTTGAAGCTCGAGGAAACCAAAGCCATCCTGCGGGCGTTTCACAACGCCTTCGCGAACGCGTCGGTCTGGGCTGGTCCCGATCAGGAATGGATCATGATGGGCATCAATGGTCCCGGCGCAAAGCGCACCGAAGAAGAAATCGCCGCGCTGTCGAGCGAAGCGGCCAGCGGCGCAGATTTAAGGCGCATCGGCATGGAAGTTCCGCAGCAGCTCGGCGCGCTTTTTCTCATGGACGGCAGCGAAATCGATCGGGTCACGCGTGACGTCGCCCCTTTGATCGACAATTACCCGAAGCGACTGACGGAAGAACAATGGGATGATGAAGCGAATCACCGGTTCGCCATGACTTACATGGACCCGCCACGGGCGCTGCAGCGTTTTCGTGCCTCTTCATTCGTCAATGCCATCTGGCCCGACCCGCAGGATCGCTCTTTGGAATCGTTATTCGCTCTGCGCGCGTCGCGTTATCTCTCAGAAACCATAGGCAGCAACCAGCTGGCCGAACTCGATCTGTATCTCCGCTACTCGCGGCTGCGTGCACCGATCTTGGAAGTGTTGGGCAGCGACGCGTTTCGGCTCACGATTGCCGAGCGGGTCGCGAGCAAGTCGAATCCGCCACCGATTGAAAGTCTGCCGGACTTAATCGCGGGCGCATTGGCGGCGCGTGATCTCACTCGAGCGATTGCGCTGCTGGAAGCCGAGCGAGATCGCGGTGTCAACAATGCCGCGCATTTATTGTTGCTCATTTACCTTCATTGCCTCAACGGCGCGGTGGAAAAAGCAGAAGCGCTCGCCGCCGCCAACGCCAGTGCCATCCCGAACGACTCGTTAGTCGATTGGTTGTGGCAAAAGCTGCGAACTGATTTCGGTTTTCGCCCGCCGGATTGATGCCGAACGGTTGATGCTCGCGGCGGTCTTCGATTGGCGCAATTTCAACCCGCTGGTGCCCTGAAAATTTTTGAATTTTTTTCTAGGCACCGACGGCCGTATCCGCTAGAAGGGAAACGAACGGGCTGCCGGCGACAAACGCCCCCGGCTGCCCGTTCAAAAAAAAGTGAAAAAAAGTCTTGTCAGACCAGACGACTTTCAAATATCCCTAGCCGAAACCTAACCCAACCCATGGAGAAACTAATGATCAGAATTGTTTTCAAAGCATTCGGATGTGTCGGCGCGACGCTTGCCGCCGCCGTCGCAATTCCTTTCGTCTTCAGCTCGAGCGCATTCGCGCAGAATCCTGCTCCGGTGCCGCCGGAGCCAACTGCCGGCACGGCCGAAGCGCCACGCGTGGTGGTGACCGGTTCGAACATTCCGACGGCGGAAGAGACCGGGCCGAACCCGGTGGATACCTATCGTCCGCAGGACATCGAGAAATTGGGTATCCGCAACGCCACTGACCTGCAGGAATTCATTCCGCAAGAGGCGGGAGGTACCGTCAACCTCAACATTGGTAATGGTGGGGATGGTACGATCCAATTCAATCTGCGCGGCCTGTTGCCCAAAGAGACCCTGGTCTTGTTAGATGGCAAGCGCGTCGCTGGTCCTGGTCTCGGTGGTGGCGGAACCGACATTAACCTGATTCCGTTCGTCATGATCGATCACCTCGACATCCTGAAAGATGGCGCTTCGGAGGTGTATGGCACCGATGCGGTCGCGGGCGTGGTGAACTACTTCCTGATTCACAAATTCCGTGGGTTGGAGATTGGCGGCACTTACGGCAACACAAACATGGGCGCCTCCAATGAAATGGGTGAATGGGAAGCATGGATCAAAGCCGGCACGGGGGACGACAAGACCGATATCGTGGTCATTGCTGATTTCTGGCAGCGTCTCAACGGCATCTTCAGCCGCGACCGGGACATTTCGTCTAATGGGTTCTTTATTCCCTTCGGTGGATTCGAGGAACGCAGTGGGAACTTCCCTGGCCGCGTTGCCGGGTCGCGTCTGCTCCCGAAGTTGTTCTTTGGCCCGGGCGGTACGCCACAGCCCGGCGTGAACACTCCGGTTCCGCATTCTGCGGCAAACAGACAGACTTCTCCGTTTTATATCAGCCTGTTCTCGTTCTCGATTTACACGCCGGTGTTCGGGGTCTATCCGGACTTCTACGGCGGCGGCAACTACTTCTTCTTTAACTTTGCCGCGTTCACGCCAGACCTGCCGCCGGGTGATCGGCAAAGTTACTATGCTTCATTCACCCGCGACATTTGCGACAAATACCTGGTGATGTTTGCCGATTTCAAATACACGCGCTCTTTCTTCGACGCGTCGCTGGCGGCGGTGCCGTTTACACCCGATCCATTCAAGAATCCGGACGGCTCGATCTTGAGTCCGAGCGGTATCAGCGTTCCAACCCAAAACGCGTTTAATCCTTTCACCGTGGCCACCAATACCTGGATCGCGCCCACTGGGGAGCTGGTGCCGGTCACCACTGGAGTTCGGTTCCGCGGCATCAACGATACCGGTCCACGACATGAACTGTTCACCTACTGGGACCAAATCTTCGACGTCGGCCTCCGGGGTGAGATGGGCGAGTTTGGCGATTACTTCAAGACTTGGAACTGGGAAACTGGTTTCCGTTATTCCCGCAACGAGGGCCAGGACCTCTCCGTCGGTGAGGTCAGCCAGCCCGGTCTGAGGGACGCGCTGCTTTCTACCGATCCGGCGACGGCGTTTGATCCGTTCCTCAACTTCAACGCCCACAACACCAAGGTGGCGAGGGCGCAAGTGTATGTCACACTGCATAACTCCGGTGAGTTTGAGTTGCCGATCTATTATGCCAACCTCAACGGCGACCTGTTTAACCTTCCCGCCGGGCCGCTCTCGTTTGCGGTAGGCGGCGAGTACGACGGGGCCAGATTCAGGCGCGATCGTGATGTGCTCAATACCACGTTTCAATCGATTGGCTCGGTGGATGGGCAAAGCTTCAAAGTGAACCGTGACGTCTGGGGAGTCTACGAAGAAATACGTATCCCGGTGACGAGTCCGACATGGAACTTCATCGGGGCATACAGCCTGGAGTTCGACGTGGCCGAACGCGAGCAATGGTTCAGCAATAACACTTCGTCAATTCTGCCGATCGGCTTCCAAGCGTTCACACCGTCGGCACACACCCGTTATGACGCGCAGAAGCCGAAGTTCTCCATGCGTTGGGAGCCGCTTGATCCGAAGTGGATCGGAGCGCTCACCTTGCGCGGCAGCTATAGCGAAGCGTTTCATGCCCCCGAACTGGGAGCGCTTTCGCCTGCGGCCTCGCAGAGTTTCCCGGCCGTCCACGATCCGTTTTCCTCTCAGACTGAGCCACAGGTCGAGGAGCGCATTCTTGGTAATCCGTTCCTGCATCCGGAACTTGCCTATGAATGGACCTACGGCGCGGTTTACAGCCCGAAATGGCTCAAGGGCCTGACCATGAGCGCCGATTTTTGGCATATCGACATGCGCGATCTCGTCGTGAACCTCGGCGCCCAGTTCATCATCGAGCATAACATTCCTGGCTTGGTGTTTCGTGGGCCCACAGAAGTGCCTGGTGAACTCGGTCCGGTCCTGTTCGTCACCGATCCAGCCGCAAACCTTGGCGGCGCGATTTTCGAAGGGATTGATTTTGAGACTATCTATATCATGGACACCGCCATGTTCGGGGCGGGCGACTTCGGCAGGGTGACCGCCACGGCCAATGGCACCTACCTGTCGCGGGCAAGGCTCCAAGTCGAACCCGGCGTCACCAAACCGGTTGGCATCGCGGGTGAGTTCCTGCCGACCTCGTTCAGCCTGACGAGTTCACTGCCGCGGTGGCGCGCCAACTTCAGTCAGTTCTACGACGGACCGGCCGACACTTGGATGCAGGGATTGGATTTCGGCGCGATCGTCCACTTCATCGGCGACTACAACGATGACAATAACGACTTGACCGGATCGATTAAGTTTCAAGCGCCGATCACCGGTTTAGGCAATAATCCGGCGCCGCTTCCTGGGCGCGCGCGAGACGTCCGCGACTATACCACGCTTGATCTGGTTGCGTCCTACACGTTCAACTTGCCGCCGCCGGCGCCGACAGAGGTGCCGGGGCTCTCCAAGGAGGGTGGCAAGAACGTGAAGATGAAAGATGGCAAGGAGAAGAACGTTATGCCTGTCTCCACCGCAGAGTATAATCCGTGCGGATGGAGAGCCTGGCTGAATCAGACAACGATCCAGCTCGGCATGCAGAACGTCTTTGACCAGGATCCGCCCTTCGTGGCTGGCGCTTTCGAGAACGGCTACGACGAATCGTTGACCACGATCAAAGGCCGGTTCTGGTACGTCGGGCTCAAGAAAGTGTTCTAGGAGCCACCGACCGGATAATTCAACAGCGGCCGGGCCTGCGGGCCCGGCCGTTTTGTTTTATGAAAAGCTCGCCACATCACACCACGAGCACGTTCGCCTAAGATCGACAATGACGGGCGCTGTTTGTCCGGCCCAGGGGCGAGGATTGATTTTGCCGACCAGTTGAGGCATCGGACAAAAGTGATGTCGGTGCACGCTCCAGCTCTAGCGAGCGGCGACCCGCAGTCGGCGCGATTCCGATCCAATCTGCGCCACTGGCTTCTGGCGCTCGTTCTGATCGGTCTCGTTTTTGTGGCATACGCTCGCGTCCTTAACTGTGGGTTCATTTGGGATGATGAAGCGCATGTAACGCAGAACCCATGCGTGATTGGACCGCTCGGGCTAAAGGAGATCTGGACGAGCACGCGGGCGGTCTACTATCCGCTGGTACTGACGACGTTTTGGGCCTTGCACAAGTTCGTCGGGTTAGCTCCGTGGCCCTACCATGTCCTCAACGTGCTCATGCACGCGGCCTCGGCGGTATTACTCTGTCGGGTGCTCCGACACTTGGAAGTTCGCGGGGCATGGCTCGGAGCAGCGCTCTGGGCGCTGCACCCGGTGATGATCCAGTCGGTTGCCTGGGTGACGGAGCTGAAAAATACGCAGTCTGGCTTCTTTTACCTGTTGTCGACCTTGTGTTTCCTGAGCTTTGACAGTGAAATCGGGCAGCGTGGTCGGTGGTCGCGATGGGGTTTGTCACTCCTATTTTTTGGGCTCGCTGTTCTCAGCAAACCTTCCACCGTGATGTTGCCGGTTGTGCTCGCGCTGTGTGTTTGGTGGCGCAAAGGACGAATCGGCTGGGCTAACGCTGCGACGCTTGCGGCTTTTATCGGCCTTTCCGCGGCGGCGAGTATCTGGACGATTTGGGAACAGAAGTTTCATGCTGGCGCGATGGGTGCGGAGTGGGCACAAACGCCGCTCCAACGCGTTATCATCGCCGGCCGGGCGATCTGGTTTTACCTTGGCAAGCTCGTCTGGCCAGATCCGCTGGTTTTCGTTTATCCGCGCTGGCGAATCGATTCGTCGCACCTGAGCGCTTATTTTCCAATCGTCGCGGCGCTGGCTGTCCTGGCTGGGTTGTGGCTCATCCGCGCAACATGGCGGCGCCCGGTGTTCTTTGCCGCTGCTTATTTCGTTATTTCTCTCTTCCCGGTGCTCGGCTTCTTCGATGTCTATTTTTTTCGTTATTCGTTTGTAAGCGATCATTTCCAGTATCTGGCGAGCATGGGGCCCCTCGCTCTAGCCGGCGCGGCCATTACAGGTGCAGTTCATCGGCTGCCGTGGAACTCGGTTCTGCGACCGATCGTCATCGGAGCATTTCTGGCCGTGCTCGGTGTGCTGACATGGCGACAGACTGCGGTCTACAACGATATGGCGCATTACAACCTCGGCATTGCGCTGCGCGACCGTGCCGAAACCGGTAAAGCAATCGCTCATTACCGTGAGGCGATCGCGCTTCGGCCTGATTATGCCGAAGCGCACTACAACCTCGCCCGTCTTCTCGTCGCGCGCGGCGATTTCGACGATGCAATTGCGCACTATGAGAAAGTGCTGCTGATCAACCCGGCAGATGCGGAAGCGCACAACAATCTAGGTGCGGCACTCTTCGAAACCGGGCAATTGGATGAAGCCATTGCGCACTACGAAAAGGCGTTGGCGGCCCGTCCAGATTACGCAGAGGCATCGATCAACCTTGGCGACGCGTTGCTCGCGAAGGGTGATTTTGACGGGGCCATCGCGCATTATCTGAGTGGCCTCAGCATTTCACCCGATCACGTTGAGGCGCAGTACAATCTCGCGAACGTGCTGCTGCAAAAGGGCCAAGTGGACGAGGCCATCCGGCACTACAACAAGGTGCTCGAACTGCTGCCGCAAAGTGCTGATGCGCACGCCAACCTGGGCAGCGCTCTTCTTCGACAGGGCCGGAGCGCGGAAGCGATCGCCGAGTATCGCAAAGCGCTGGCCGTTGCGCCCGACAATCTGGCGGCACAAAGCAATCTTGCATGGTTGCTGGCAACTTCTTCTGATCCGTGGCTGCGAAACGGGCCGGAAGCAGTTTCGATAGCTGAACAGCTTGACCGGCTCGCAGGCGGAAATCGACCGTTGGTGTTGCGCATTCTGGCCGCTGCCTACGCAGAGGCCGGGCGCTTCAACGAAGCTGTGGATGCGGCGGAACGCGCGCTTCAGTTACCAGATAGCGGGACCTTGGCCGGCGCGCTTCGCAGAGAAATTGCGCTTTACCAGTCCGGTTCGCCTTACCACGAGTAAGCGCGCGCGAATACGAGTTCTCCTAACGCGACCCATGCGACGTCGTCAAGCTCGGATCGCGCAGGGCTCCGCCACTTTGATAAAGCGCAATACTGCTCTCGAGCTCCGCAGCCAACCCGGAATTGCCCTGTTGATTCGCCAGCTCAGCACCGCGCCGCGCGGCTTCGACTGCGTCCGTAAAGCGCCCACTTTCGGCATAAGCTGCGGCCAGCGTGCGAAGCACGATAGCGTTCTTGCCGCCGGAAAGCTGGAATGCCTGTTCAGCCAGTTGCACCGCTCTGTTGCCGTCGCGCAACGATTCTTCTGGGCAGGTGGCAAAGACCCATGCCAGGTTACTTTTCGCG
>QHPZ01000071.1:0-1610 GCA_003219225.1 Verrucomicrobiota bacterium
CAGCGAAAGCGGCGCAGAACCGCCGCTTTCGATTCTCCGCTATTTCGCCAGCTCGCGAAACCAGCGCAACGCGATCGCCGTCTGCGCGTCGTTCACTTCATGGCTGCCGCGGAACGGGCCGATTCGCACTCGCGTGAAGCCGGTTTGTTTGATTGAGCTAACCACGGCATATTGCTGTTCTTGCGTCGCGATTCTGTCTTCATGGCCGATCGCGACGAAGATTGGCGAGGCGAGAAAGTCCGCGCCTGGCTGCGCCCTGACGTATCCTGGGCTCAGGTAATCTTGATTCACGCCCGTGAGATAGAGCCCGATGATGCGACAATGATTGTGCGCAAGCACCGGCGCGATGGAACCGGCGCCTTTTGCTCCGCCAGAAAAACCGGCGCACGCTATCGGCCAGTCGGCTGAACCGACAAAGCTGCGGTGAAGCGCGTCGATGGCAGCGAGGGTCATGGCCAGGCGCCATGCAGCGGTGTCGTTCCGCGCATGTTGCGGGCCGTCACCGGCCAGCAGCACCCAGCCTTCGGCCAGTCCAACGCGCCGATAGAACTGAACTAGGTCGTCGCGGTTCTGCCGTTTGAAATCGCTCGTCGAACAAATCACGAGCACCGGCCATGTTTTTACCGGATCAAAATTCGCCGGGGTCGCCAGCACGGCGATCGCGCTCTGCGGGACCGGATTGTCGCCCTGAGCGGCGAACGATTTTTCCTGCGCGCTCAGCGGGACATTTGCACGAACGGTTGAGCCGGGAATGAATGGGACACCGGCGAAATTGAACGATGATGCGGCTGTGGCTGCAGCAAGAGCCGCGACCACAGTCAGCGCGATGAGGACCGAAGCGATTGGTGCGCTACCCAATCCGCCGCTTTGCCTCTGCGAGGTAGTTCTCATCAATTTCGAAGCCGATGAATCGAGCATCGTTTCAACTCGCGACACGCCGTGGAGTTTAATGCACCACTCCGCGAGTTGCATCGGGAAGGTGGCCGGATGCGGGCGTTCTTTCGCTCGACTCTGAATCGTCTCGTAAGGAATGAACCAGGTGTTGCCGCGACAACGTAGATCGCTCCCGCGCGTATGCGCCCAGCGCGCGATGTTCGATTTGTCCTGATACGGCACGCCGATCGCCAGCCGATCCGGCTCGACGCGGCCAGTTTTGGTGAAATGAAAAATGTATTCATGACAATCATTCAGAAAGCGCTTCGAGCTGATCGGCTTGAAATGGCCAAAGGAGCGAACTTCCCCTTCGCGATCTTCGATCGCGATCGATTTGATCCAGTGGATCGTGTTTTGCAAAACGAACAGCTCGCATAACTGGATCGCAATTTCGTGCGGCAACATGGGATTCGATGGGGCCGCGCCAATATTCAGAAAAAATGAACCAGTCGGTTTTAGCACGCGCCGGAGTTCGGCTGCCCAGTCGCGGCACCAGACCAAATACGATTGTCGATCCTGCCGGTCGGAAAATTTTCCGTAGCGCACCCCGAGATTGTAAGGCGGCGAGGTGACGACAAGATCGACATGCGCGTTCGGCAGATGCCTCATCCCGGCGATGCAATCCTCCAAGCGCAGGTCAAATTGCGTCATGAGGCTGAACTTGCGACAGAATACGG
>QHPZ01000071.1:1645-4021 GCA_003219225.1 Verrucomicrobiota bacterium
CGAGCGCCGGGAAGTTCGTTTATGTTTTCATAATGGCGGACAAGCCTTCCAAACTGAAGATCGCGGACCGCGAGTTTACGTCGCGCTTGCTCGTCGGTACGGGCAAGTTTGCCTCGAACGAGCTGATGCGCGACGCGCTGATCGCGAGCGGGACGGAGATTGTGACCGTCGCGCTGCGGCGGGCGGATCTTTCCGGAAAGGGCGATCCCTATGCGAACATTTTGGATTTCATCGATCCAAAACGTTTTTTGCTCCTGCCGAACACGAGCGGCGCCCGCAACGCGACTGAAGCGGTGCGACTGGCGCGTCTCGCCGTGGCGGCGGGTTTGCCGAATTGGATCAAGCTCGAGATTCATCCCGATCCGCGTTACTTGCTGCCCGATCCGGTGGAGACGCTGGCCGCGGCCGAGATTCTCGTTCGCGAAGGATTCGTCGTTTTGCCTTACATCAACGCCGACCCGGTCTTGGCGAAACGATTGCAGGACACCGGCGCGGCGACGGTGATGCCGCTCGGCTCGCCGATCGGCAGCAATCGCGGCATCGAAACGCGGCCGCAGATCGAAATTATTCTCGAGCAGGCGACCGTGCCGGTGGTGGTTGACGCCGGTCTGGGCGCGCCGAGCGACGCGGCGGAAGCGATGGAAATGGGCGCCGACGCCGTGCTCGTCAACACCGCGATCGCGATCGCTTCCGATCCAGTCCGCATGGCACAGGCCTTTCGCAAGGCGATCGAGGCCGGCCGTGACGCGCGCGAGATCGGGTTAGCGGGAAAACTCTGGACTGCGTCGGCGACAAGTCCGCTGACCGGATTTTTCTCGCAGAGCGAGTCGCAACGGTTGTAGCCACGGCCCTGCGGGCCGTCGCCTCAGAGCTGAATGTGTCCAACGCGCCACAGGCGCGCGGCTACAGCCGCGTGCTCGCGTCGTTGTAGAATTCGATTTGGTGGCCGCCGAGGCGGCGCACGATGCGCCAGCCGTGTTCGGCGGCGAACTTGCGTAGTTGTTCGACGCTCATTGTCCGCAGCACTTTGAGCTCGGCGGGATGCGTGATGAAGATCTGGGGTTTGTCCGCGAGAGTGCGGGCGATCTTCGCCTCGACCGCGGAGAGACGGTCATTGCTCATGTTGGGCAAGAGGCTTGCGCCGAAACGGGCGCGCTTTGTCGAGGGATTGCGCCGGCAGCCGCGGAGCCGGTTTGAATTTGCGGTTCAGTTTTTCGCGCAGCGCGAGATGAGCTTTCCGGCTCGGCGAGGGTCCGCGGACGTTCGGTTTTTTCATCTGATCTCGTCATTGTCGATCTTGGCAAAGACCGGCGCAATTGCCGCGCAGGAAGGGATTGGTTAGGTTCTTTGCCAATGGTATCGGAGACTATTGAGCTGCGCGGGCACATTATCGATTCGCTCATCCTGCCGAAGGTGCTCGACGAGATCCTGCGCGCCGGCGGCACCTTCAGGATCGAGCAGATCAAGATCGGCCAGCGCCGCGCCGATCAGAGCCGCGCGCAGATCGAGGTTTCGGCACCTTCGACCGAGAGCCTCGACGATCTGATCCTGCGCTTGCGTCAGCATGGCGCCGAAGTCGCCAAGCGCGCCGACGTGCAACTGGCGAAAGCGCCCGCCGACGGAGTTTTCCCGCACGACTTCTACGTAACGACAAACCAGCAAACGTTTGTCCGTCTCAAAGGCAAAGAGATTGAAGTGCGCCCGGTGATGAGGGACAGCGCGATCGCGGTGGATCGCGCCCGCTCCAGCGCGCGCGCGGTCAAGTTCTTCGATGCGCGCAAAGGCGATGAGATCGTCGTCGGTCACCAGGGCATTCGGGTCGTGCCGGTGCAGCGAACCACATCGCACACGGATATTTTTCAGTTCATCAACGCCAGCATTTCGGCGGACGAACCGAAATCGGCGGTGATTCGCGAGCTCGCGGCCGAACTGCGGCGTGCACGCAGCTCGGGCGGGAAAATCGCCGTTGTCGCCGGGCCGGCCATCGTGCGCACGGGCGCAGGCGAACATCTCGAGCGTCTCATCGAGCTCGGTTTTGTCGATCGGCTCTTTGGCGGAAACGCCTTTGTCGTTTTCGATGTGGAACGCGCGCTGTTCGGGACCTCCTCGGGCGTGAGCGCCGAGCGCGCCGTTGCTCCGGTCGGCCATCAAAATCAGATGCGCGCGGTCAACATCCTTCGTCAGACGGGCGGCATAGCCGGCGCGATGGAAAAAGGCATCCTCACGCGCGGGGTGATGCACACCTGCAGCCGGCACAAGGTGGACATTGTCCTGACGGGATCAATCCGAGACGAAGGTCCGATTCCCGGCGTGGCGACCGATGTCGTGGAAGGGCAGAAGATCATGCGTGACAAACTCGCCGACATCACACATGTG
>QHPZ01000274.1 GCA_003219225.1 Verrucomicrobiota bacterium
CGAAGATTTCGTCGCAAACGCTTCCGGGAGCCGGATGGGACGGCTCCCGGAAGCAATCCTACGATTGGTTTAGCGATCGAGTCGCTCTTGTGGTTTCCTTACGGGTGGTGGCGCCGGCCGAAGAAGACATCCTGCTGAGACGCGCTGTTGATCGGCACACGCCCGTCGGTCCATGGATGGAGGTGATGGTTCCCTACCGAGTAGCTGTAATCATAATCGCCGACATATTCCGTCACGATGTTCGGGTCAGGTTGGTTGGGAAGTGGGCTGACCACGCTGGAGAAGGGCGCATCCGCGGACCAGGTGAGGCCGCCGTTGGTCGACTTGGCCGCGTACATTTGGTAGCACAGAACAGACGTGCTTCCCTTGACGCAGGTCGCGGTGGCATTGCGTTCGTCGTACCACACTGCCACCAGGCTGCCATCTGCGGCGACCGAAAGGTTCGGCTGCCAATTAGCTTTACCACTGGTATCGGTGTTCAATTGCACCGGCGTGCTAAAGGTGGCGCCATTATCCGTGGAACGGATGGCGAAGACGTTCGCCGGGTCGGTGCCGACCTTGGCGTCATAGACGTAGTTAACGACGCCGGCTAGGACCGCCGGCTGGCCCCAACCCATGTGACGCCAGTAGCTGGGGCTGCTGAACATGCACACGAAATAGGTGTTGGGACACAGGGCGCGACCAGGCGCAGAGAAGGCCGGGCCGGTATAGGTGAGGCTCCAGTTGACGCCGCCGTTAATCGAGCGGTAAAGCCTGTTAATCCGGTTGGCGAAGCCGCCGCCGCCTTCGTCCATTCCGGCGACGAAAACGTTGCCGTTCGCCGCGTCAACAGTGGCCTGCACGTCGCGGATGAATGGGCTGGCGGGGGCCAACTGTACTTCGGTCCAAGTTACTCCGGCATCGGTGGAGCGGCGGACCTTGAGGTTGCCTCCGGCAGAGAAGTCGTTCCAAGACACATACATGCTCCCGTAGAAAAGACTGCTTGAGTTATTATCGACCGCGCCAGACTCGCGATCGTCTCCGGAACCGGTATGAACGCAAAAATGGGTCCAGCTATTGGGATCGGACGGATTGGTAGATTTATAGCCACCGATGCCCTGGAAACTGCAGGCGGTGTCGAGGAAGATTGCGAACCAGGTAGCCGCCTTGCGGTTATACAACATAACCGGGTCGCCCAAAGTACCCGCAAACGGGCTTCGACCGGTCACGCAGGGTGGAGTGTTGTTCGCACAGGTCAGGCGGGTGAAGGTAACGCCGGCATCGGTGGAGACCGACGCGCCCGAGATGTTGATGGGGCTGGCAGTGACATTTCGCGAATCGTTGAAAGCAACGACGATCTGGCTGGTGTTGTCCGGATTCGCGGCGGCGAATGTCTCCGACTGGGTGATGTGCGGAGAGGTTTCGGTGCCGGTAATCAGGTCAACGTCGGTGGCGGCTGCCAGCGGGGCCGACATTTCGTCGATCATCCGGCCGGCTGGGCCGGCAGAGGTGGAGTAGCCACCCACGGCTTCGCCGCAGGCGATCATGATTGCTCCAGCTCGGAAGTTTTCCTGCTTGTTGAGGCCGAGCGCGCTAATTTGAGCGCAGTCAAACCCTGCTGGCACGAGTGGGCTGATGCCATTTGTGCCAAGGGTGCTGCGTTGCGCTTTCACGGAGAACTGTCCAACGCTGAGCAGCCCCAAACAGAGGCCGGTCAGCACGAACAGCACGCCGATCGACGTGCGCCAGTAGAAGAATGCTGATTGTGAAACGGATTTATTTTTCATAGGGTGTTGGTTCGATCTTACTGCGGCTAAGAATTTTCTCTTCGCCATCTTGGGCTATCAGACCGACTCGCGTCTGTCGCCATTTGTTTGGTAACAGTTCTGTTACCTAAAAGGCAAGACTAAATTTTCCGCAAAACGCGATTTTTTTTTAAGCGGGCCGTGACGGTCTGGATTCAGATGATCGTCAGCCGCGTTGACGCGTCGCTTTAAAGCTGCCGGTTTTCGATGGTTTGGCTTTGGCCTCTGCCCCTGCCCCTGCCTCGTCGACGTGAAAGAACATCGCTTCGCCGCTGATCGAGTCGCCGCTTTCAAATTTTCCTTTCAACACCAATGTGCCCGCGTCGCGTCCGACGTTGCCGAGCGGAAATTCTACCGGACCCGAGAACATCACCGAGCCGTCGTCGTTCTGCGTCCACTTTGCCTCCGACGGTTTCGCCGGGCCCCAAGCTTTCAATGTTGGATCAAGCAACAGGAAAGAGCCTGTCCCGGCCTCTCGCGCGTCAAAGCGGAATGCACGGCTCTCGCCATTCTCGAACGCGATTTCCACTGTCCAACTGCCGATCACGTTCACAGACTGCGCCTCGCAAAAGCCTGCGCTAACTATTTGGGCGAACACGGCCAAAGCTAATGCCGTTCTTAATATCACAATGAGCGCCTGCTATCGCTTGCGTTATCCGATTCTGGACTGACAACGCGGTTACGCGTTGTCACTTCATGCGGTCGAAGGTCTTCTGCAATAATTCCACGTCCGAGGCATTACCGGTCTTCTCTTTTGACGTTTCAATCCACTTGCGCTCCAAAGCGTTTTTGGTCGGGCGATCGGTTTCGTAAAAGACGCCGAAGACCCCGGGGAACGGCAGTTGCGCGAGCTTGTAAGCGGCGAGCTCGTCGGTGACGTCGTGGCGCAGTTCATCCTCGGGTGTGTTGTCCCATTTCTTTTCCTGGATCAGTTCGAAGCTGCCGCCTTTGCGCGGATCGGCCGGATCGAAGACGTCGGGATAAAATTCAACGCATTCGCTCAAACATTCGATCACACTGAAACCCTGGTGGTCCATCGCGCGCTCGATCATGTCCATCATGTGTTTGACCTGGGTGGCGTGGGTGCGCGCGATGAACGTGGCGCCGCCGGCGATGAGTTTTTTCATTGGGTTGACCGGCTGATCGATCGCGCCGGTGGGATCGGTCTTGGATTTGAATCCGATCGGCGACGTGG
>QHPZ01000275.1 GCA_003219225.1 Verrucomicrobiota bacterium
CCGCTCGGGCTCATCCCGGTTCGGGGTCGGCCGGCAGCGCCTTCCTCACGAGCGGCTCCGTGCCTGCCTCGCGGTGAAGCGGTCGCTTTCGGTGAAGCCGCTGCACTCGCAGCCGGGGAAGCTGCTGCCGGCGCTGTGGCGGCTGGTGAGGCGCTCGCTGCGGGTGAAGCACCGTAAGCGCCTGCTGCGGTTCCCATAGGTGACGCCGTCGCCATCGGAGCAGCCGATGCACCGGTCGTTGCAGCGCCTGTGGCGGTTGTGCCGGTAGCGCTTGTTCCCGTAGTCGTCTTAGTCGCGCCTGTCGCAGTGCCATGAGCTGCTCCTGCGACACCGCCGGCAGAGACCCCGTAGTACGAGTACACGTTATTGATGTAGCCGGTGGTGGAGTATTCGTTGATGCGCGCGTAATCGAACACCGGCGCGTTATAGATCCGATCGCGATCGACCGTGACCGTAAGAACGCTCGGCTCAGTCGTCGTGGTCGAATACACCGTCCAGGGAACCGCGACCATTTTCGCCTGACCGGTGATGCGGGTGCCGGTGCCGCCGGCCGAAACAACCGTGTAAGCCATGCACCCGGTGCTGCGGTCGATCACGACATCTTTGACGACGCCGATCTCTTCACCGCTCGAGGTCTTTACCTTCGTGCCGATGATTTTGCTGGTTTGGATGTAACCGCTACTGCTGGTCGTTGAAGTAGTGGTCTGGGTTTGTGCACTGAGAGGAGCCGCGGCCAAACCCAGAAGGGCCAGCATTGCTCCAAGAAGTAGAGAAGTTTTCATAATCGTTGGTTTAGAAGACGGACGGCGGTTCTGTGTTATTCGGAACCCGCCATTGGTGTTTCGCGGTCGCGGCGCCGATTGGATGTCGGAACTCCGCGTCCGCAACGGCTAACAGCCGGTCCGCGCTTTACGAGGAGCCGCCGTGGTCGTTGAGATGAACGTCGTAGGCCGATGCGCGGGCGAGCGCTTCGCTGGACTCGGCACGATGGCCAGTCTTCGCGAATAACTCGCCGAGCAATTGCCAGCTCTCCGCGCGGTACCATTCGGTGGCGAGACAGGTTTTCAATTCGGTGATCGCGCGATCGGTCGCGCCAGTAGCGTCGAGCGCTGCGACGTAACGTTTTTCGATCGACCAGATCGGCGCACCGGTACGGGATGCGAGTCTGAGCTGCAATAGATCGACGCGGTTCTTTTCTTTGAACTCGAGCACCGCCAACAGCTCGTGCCCGTGCGCCGCGACCGCCGGCATGCCGGTGGCGCGAACAAGAAGCTGGCGCGCGAGTTTGAAATCGTTTTGCTTCAACGCGACTGCCGCCAAATCGACGATCGCGAAGGGCTGATCCGGCTGCTTCTGCAAAGCGGCGTGCAAATGCACGGCCGCATCCTGCAATTTGCCCTCGCTCAAATCCAGCTCGCCGAGATTTATCAGCATTCGCGCCGAATCGCCGCCGGCCCTGATGGTTCGCTCAACGAAGGTGCGCTGATCTTTCCAATCAAAAGCGCGCGCAAACGTTCGCATTCCCAGGAAGGCAAGCCAAAGCGCGAACGCGATCTGGACGAACACGATTGTCGATCTTTGCCATGCTGCGCCTGCAAATTGAAGAGTGGCCGCGAAAAAGAGAAACGCGCTAGCTACATAAATCCAATGCTCGGCAACCGATGCGTTCAGCGCGAAAATGCCGCTCACCGGTAAATAGCTGATTGCCGCCAGCACAAGCGCCGTGAAGACCGGCGGGTTGCGTTTCCGTGCCCGCACCGCCCAATAGACAAGCGCGGCGATGAGGACGAGTCCGAGAAGCGTTTGCAATTCGCGCCACGCTGCCGCCGTCCAGCTCGCGGGCGTGAAGCTGCCGGCATGAATATCGATGTTGCGCTCCATGTGCAGATTGAGCGGGAACACGATCAACCCTGCGTACTCGGCGACCGCGCGCGCGATCAGGATCGGCCTAACGAACAGAGGCGGTGCCGGCCGTAACGCCGGCGGCGACACATGCTCGGCTGCCATTCGCAGGCTCAGGTAAATCGCGGCGACGAACACTGCGGCAACAGCCGTTTTCACGAGCGCGCTCCAGTTTCTCTGCAGCGCAAATAGCCCGAGCGCAATTAACGGGAACATCAGACCGGTTTCGCGGCTCAACGCGCTCAGCAGTAATGCGGCCGTGGCCGCGGTCCACAGGACCAAGCTCGACGCGCGAGACAGACGTCGGCTGCGCAGGATCAAATAAAGGCCAACGAAACCGAACAACGCCGCCAATGGGTCGGCGCGTCCGGAGATGTAAACGACCGCGGCATTGTGAACCGGATGAATGGCCCAGACGAGCGAGGCGAAGAAGGCGACGATTCGACGTTTCTTCGGATCGACATCGAAAAAGCCAAGCAGTTCCTCAGCAAAAAAGAAGAAGGCGAGTGCGGCCGCGGCATGGAAAATAATGCTCGTGAAGTGATATGGCGTCGCCCAAAACGCGAACGCCGCATACTCAAGCATGTAGGTGAGCCGTTGGATCGGCCGGTAGAAATCCGAAGCGGTTGCGTCAACGAAGAGAAAGTGATTGAAGCTCTCTGGAATCAAGCGCCAACTTCGAATCAGCGGATCGCGCAAGATCAGCGCGGTGTCGTCCCAGACAAATCCATTCTTCAGGGCGGGCGCGTAGCAGGCGAAAACAGCAATGATGATGAGCAAGACAGCGAGATATCTTTTCATTCCAGAAACGAATTCGAGAGAATCAATGGGATACGTGGTCTAATACTGGAAATGTTTAGCTCGATGGTGCGCGCCGCGGCTACTTTGGCGCTGCTCTGCCTCGTGCCAAGCAATGCACATGCCTACGGCGTCCCGGATGATTGCACTCAACTCATTCTCGCCATCGCGCCGGACTGGAATGCAATGCACGGCACGTTGCAACTGTTCGAACGCCCACGTGGCGGTGAATGGAAGGCGGCGACCAGTCCAGTTCCGGTGTTGTTTGGAAAAAGTGGACTCGCCTGGGGAACAGGTCTGGCCGGCCAAAACGAGCCCGGTCTTCACAAACAGGAGCGCGACGGTCGCGCACCGGCGGGTGTTTTCGAGATCGGCCAGGTTTTCGGTTACGACGCATACCTGCCGCCAGGCGCGGATTATCCATATCATCAGGTGACCGAAGCGGACATTTGGAGCGACGACCCGCGCTCGCCACATTACAATCGGCACGTTGTCATTGACCCGAAAAATCCACCCGACAACTACACGCATGAAAAAATGCGCTCGGGCGATTTTGCTT
>QHPZ01000276.1 GCA_003219225.1 Verrucomicrobiota bacterium
ACCATTGTCGATCTTAGCGCGCACCGTCTTCCGATCTCTTTTTCGCCAATTGCTCCAGCCGCTGCACGATCTCACCGAGCAGGATTTCGTTTTTGAGATTGAGCTGGTAATCGAGGTCGGCGCGGAGCCGATCTTTTTGGGTCTGGCGGTTCTGCGACATCATGATGATTGGTGCCTGAATGGCGGTGATCATGTTGAGAACGAGGCTGAGCAGGATGTAAGGATAGGGGTCGAAGCCTTTGTTCATCAGCACCCACGAATTGAAAATGACCCAGCAGTTCAGAATAAAGATCGCGGCAATGATGAATTTCCAGCTGCCGCCGAATTCAGCGAGCGCATCGGCCGCGCGATCGGCGAAAGTCATACGGGCGGCTTCTTCTTCGTTGATGTTGCGCGACACGCGGTGACGGAGCAGGTCGTCCGTGCGCCGCAACCTGTGCGTCAGCGCGGTGAGCATTTCCAGTGCGATGCGCGCATCGCTCTCGAGGAACGCGAGAAAATCCTGGCGCGTCAGCTTCGCGAGACGCGCGTTTTCGATGACCGTGGCATCGGCCGAGCGCCCCCGCCGGTCGAGCATCGACATTTCGCCGAAGAAATCGCCCGGCCCGAGCTCGGCCAGCGTCACCGTATGACCGTCGGCGTCGGTAATGCTGATGCGCACTTTGCCGCTGTCGATCAAATACATTGAGTCGCCGATCTCTCGGTTGCGAAACACCGTCGCGTCGGCCGGATAACCCGTGAGGGACAGGAATTCGCACAGACGCGATGCCGCGTCCTTGTCGAGCGAAGCGAAGAGCGGAACCGCGCGGACTTTATCAACGTCCATGACCGCGCATTATAAACGCAGCCAGCTAAATTTGAAGAGATTGGTCTTTTGGTAGGGCGCGACCGCCGGGCGCGCCGCAGCGTGGTCACGGACGGCCCGGCGGTCCGTCCCTACCAGCTCATTTAGTCGGCGTGATAATCAGCCACGCCCAGCCGGCGAGAAAACACAGCCCGCCCAGCGGCGTGATTGGGCCGAGCCAATGCCGCGCCTGCGGGATGAGCGCCAGGAGATAGAGGCTGCCGCTAAAAAGAAAGATGCCGGCGAAGAGCAGCCACCACGCAGCGCGGTTAGTCGTTCCGTAGAGCGCGAGCGCGAACAGCGCGAGCGCGTGCACGAAATGATAGAGCACGGCCTTGTTCCAGACATCGCTCATCCCGCGACTCTCAATTGTCGATCTTAGCGCATGCGCACCGAACGCGCCGAGCGCGACCGCGAGAAAACAAAGCGCAGCGCTAATTCGAGCCAGCATCATGCCGAGTGCAGGCGAGAAATTTGTTCTTTCAATCTCGCCAGTTCCGATTGTCGCTCATGTCGGACGGTTTTGAGATAAAAAATCGTGCCGGCAATTCCAAAGGCGGCCGCGCCGAGAAAATTGAGGCGCGGCCCAAGTTTCCAGAGCCAGGCGCCAAGCAGCGCGCCCACGCTCACGATCAGATCGCGCACCAAATAATAGGCGCCGATCAGTTGGCCGCAGCGTTGCGGAGCGCAATACCCGATGATGAGCGCCTTGCGTGAGGTATCGCCGAATTCCTTGAACCCACGAATCGCGAACGCGATCAACAGCATCGCAAATGTTTTCGCAACCAGCAGGCTGATGGGAAATAAACTGAACATGATGAAGGTGACGATGACGAACGGCTCACGGCCATAACGATCGGCAAAGTGCGACGCCGGGATGATGCAGAGTGTCGCCGCCAGCATTTCCACCGTCGTGAGCAGGCCAACTTCTTTCGCGGTCAGGCCGATGTAATCCATCGCGAAGATGACCACCCATGCGTAGGGAATGCGCTCGCAAAAGCGAATGAGGATGTCGCTCAAGAGCAGCCGGCGCATCGGCGAATTGAATTCGCGCAAGCTCTGCCAAAAATTCAACCGCTCATCACGCGCCACCTCTAGCTTCGGTTCTTCGCGCAATGGTCGCAGCACAAACATCGTAGCGGCGGAGAGCAGGATCGAGATCACGAGCGCGATGCGCACACCACCGATCACGCCGAATCGATCGATCAGTATTCCGCCGAAAACCGGCGCAATCATGATCGGTAATCGTTTGATGAAGGATTGCACGCCGATGCCCATGGAATGGCGATTTGCTTCCAGCGCCGCGCCAACGAGCGAAAAAGTTGCCGGCAATGAGAAACAGCTCCACGAGAGAAACAAAAACATCCCCATGATGACCGCGCCCCAATGCGGAATCAGAAGCACAAGCGCGTAGCCGACGATCGAAAGAATGTTGAACGTCAAAAATGCCCGGCGATGTCCCCAAAGATCGACAACTACTCCGCCCGGATAGGCGTAGAGCGCGCCGAGCAGCGTCCGGAGCGCGTCGTAGAAACCAATGACAAAGATACTCGCGCCGAGCGCCTGCAGGTACTTCGGCACGAACCGCATCCAGAGTTCTTCGCCCGCGCCGATGACAAAAATCGCAACGAGCAGAATGACGAGGTTGCGTTTGAGGGCGAAGAAAGCCGCGAAGCGCTGAATGCGGTTCACGCCAAAGTTTGCCGAAACCAGCCGTTTTGTCCAAGCTGCTGTGCGGCGGTCTTCAACGTCCCGAAATAGTGCGACAGTCAGAGACTGCCGCTACAGCAAGACGTTAATCTTCGCTGATCCGGCGTTTGCATTCGGCGTAGAGCGCATCGTAAACGATAAACTCGCACGCGAGAATTTCGTGCTCGCTCAAGCCGAGCGCGCCGAAACCGCCGGCGATCCAGCGCAGGCCTTCGCCGGCTGGATGCGGATTGCTCGGGTGCGAATCGGCGGCCCGCACAATTTCGCCGAGCCAAAGGAGAGCTGGATCGGTCAGCTTGTATTTTTTCAGAATGGAATTGAACGAGACGTCTTCGCCGTGATGACCGAGCTGGCAATTCGGCACGTCGAAAACAATTCCGATGTCGATCTTGGCCCAGTCCGTGTCGTGCGGCAGAAAAACAAATTCGGCTTCCCGGTCGACAAAATTTTTGATCAGCCAGGGGCAGGCGACGCGATCGACTTTAATTTTCTCGCGAGTGATCCATTTCATAGTCTAGATTACATTCATGGCGATTTGGTTCTGGTATGCGGTCGCGGCCGCCGTTCTCTATGGCGCTCATCAGATTTTCACCCGGCTTGCCGCGGAGCGCATCGGCGACGGCCTCGGCGGCTTTATTGTCGAAGCCAGCGCTGCGTTGTCGATCTTGCTTTATCTCGCCGTCCTTCGGTTTGGCGGACGCTGGAACCAAAAATTCAGCGTCGCCGGATTTAATTACTCGCTCCTGACCGGCATTTGTGTCGGCGCCGGGACGATCGCGTTCTTTCTTCTTTTCCAAAAAGGCGGGCCGCTCTCGGCTGTGCCCGCGATTTTGGCCGGCGGCGCCGCCATCATGGCCGTCGCCGGGATTTTGTTTTTCCGCGAAGCGCCGTCGTGGCAACGGCTCCTTGGGATTGTGCTCGCGATGGCAGGATTGTTTTTGTTGCGCAAGTGATCCTGTCTCGGGGGCGCAAGACCCCACATCGTGCTAGCTGT
>QHPZ01000072.1:0-3397 GCA_003219225.1 Verrucomicrobiota bacterium
AAAGCTGGCTTGCTCGCCATTGTCGCTCGGCTTAAGGACAGGGCCGGGATTGACGGAGTGATCCTTGCCGGAACCGAACTGCCATTGATCCTGCACGAAGGTGAGCACAACGGCGTTCCGTTTCTGAACACCACGCGGATCCACTGCCAGGCCGCGGTAGAGATGATGTTTTCCTGACTTGATGAAGAGGCTCGTCCTCGGCTTTTGTCTGATTGCGATGTCTGCCGCGGCTGAGGAGAAAATCCGCTACGTTGCGCTTGGCGATTCCTACACAATCGGTGAAGGCGCTACGGCGAACGAATCCTGGCCGGCACTGCTGACCCGTCATCTCAACCAGCAGGGGGTAGATGTCGATCTTGTCGCCAATCCATCAGTCACTGGATGGACGACAAAGGATTTGATCGAGCGCGAGTTGCCGGTGTTTCGCAAAGAAAAGCCGAATTTCGCGACGCTGCTGGCTGGGGTGAACGATTGGGTCCAGGGCGTGGACGAAAAAACTTTTCGTCAACGTTTCAGCTCCATCGTCGATGACATGCTAAAAGTGCTCGAAAATAGAAAGCGACTCTTGATCGTGACGATTCCCGATTTCGGCGTCACACCGACTGGGCCGATGTATGCTCGCGGCCGAAGTATTTCCGACGGCATCGCCTCGTTTAACAAAGTTATCGCCGACGAATCGAAAAAGCGCGGTGTGCGCGTCGTCGACATCTTCGAGCTGAGCAAAAAGATGGACAGCGACCCCGCGCTTGTCGCCGCCGATGGCTTGCACCCTTCGGCGAAAGAATATGCCGAATGGGAGCAGGTGATTTTTCCGATTGCGCTCGACCTGCTAAGCCAATCGTCAATTTGAAATCTCCAATTTGAAATCAACTGGGCGGTGAAGGGTTCGAACCTCCGACCCTCTCGGTGTAAACGAGACGCTCTACCACTGAGCTAACCGCCCCGGGAAAGTGACCAGTGACGCGTGATGAGTGAGGAGTCAGTCGCGCCGCATTTTACACATTGCTCGGCAGTGAGCAATTAAGGTTGAATGGCGCGAGACAAATGAAAGAACGCTATTACGAGGACCTCAAACGCGGCGCACGGTTTCGCTCTGAGACGATTCAGGTGAAAGAAAAAGAACTGATCGAGTTCGCCCATCGGTTTGATCCGCAAATGTTTCACCTGAACCGGAAAAGTGCCGAGCGCACGATCTTCAAAGGCTTGATTGCGAGCGGCTGGTATACCGCCGCGATCACGATGCGCCTTTTTGTGCAGACGTTGAACTTCGCCGAAGGCGCGATCGGTCTCGGCGTGACGGAACTACGCTGGCCCGAGGTCGTGCGCGCGGGCGATGTGCTGCACGTGGAGACGGAGATTGTCTATCGCAGGCGATCGCGTTCACGCCCACGCTATGGGATTATCAAGCTGCGCAATGTGACGACGAATCAACGCGGCGAAATCGTCCAGGAAATGCTCGGCGCGGCAATGATCCCACGAAGGACGGTGACGGGTGACAAGTGACGAGTGCCCAGCGAACCGGCCATCCTGTATGCTTTTCCAAAGGAAAATGGGAAGAATCACGGCGCGAAAAATTCGTCGAATTTTCGTGCTCTTTCGCGCGATCATCTGCGTTCTCGCTCTGCTTGCGACGCCCATAGCGCACTCCGCATGGGCCCCTAAGGAGCAGCTCAACGCGGTCACGCGTGAGACACAAAAAACTGGAAACCGCGCCGGGCGCTTGACCCTCGTGTGGTGGATGCCTCCTGAATTTTGGAAGCTGGCGATGCTCGCCACGGGAACTCTCCCAGCCGACAAAGTTGATGAAGCGGTGGCGCGTATGGAAGACGCGAACGTTTTCCTGGTAATCGATGGGAAAATTAATCCTTTGGGAATCGATTACACCACTCCGGCCGATCTGCAGAAGAATTTCTCCGTCGGCGATCCTAACGGTCAACCACTTCTCTTGATACCCGACAATCAGCAATCGGCTGCAATCAGAAACTTGCTGGCGGTGATGAGCCCGGTGTTGGCAAATATGTTGGGCGATTTCGGCAAGCATGCGTCCTTCTTCGTCTTTGAGGGCAAAGCAAAAAATGGCCTGCGGCGCGTCGATCCGAAGAAGCCCGGTGTGTTGATCGCGCGTTTTGCCGGCGAAGATTTTCGATGGCGACTCCCGCTCGGCAGCCTGCTGCCACCAAAGATTTGTCCGAAATGCAAAGAAAGCTTTCCCGGCAACTACTCGTTTTGTCCGTTCGACGCGACACCGCTCACGGAACAAAAAAACCAGTAGAATCGCTGCGTCGCATCAGCGATTAACCAATGCCATTGCCCAATCCGGATAACGCGCGCCGGAGAAGGCCTGCTGGGGCGCGACTTCTTCGATCTGCTCCAAATCTTTGCTCGTCAGATCGACATCGAGCGCGCCGACATTTTCGTGCAGATACTCCCGGCGTTTCGTGCCGGGAATCGGCACGATGTCGTCGCCCTGCGCGAGCACCCAGGCGAGCGCGAGCTGCGCGGGTGTGCAACGTTTCTCGCGCGCCAGTTCTTCCGCGCGTTTCACCACGTCGAGGTTGCGCTGGAAATTTTCACCCTGAAACCGCGGTGACGTGCGCCGATAATCGTCGGCCGGCAAATCCTCAAAATGTTTGATTTTGCCGGTCAGAAAACCGCGGCCGAGCGGCGAGTACGGGACAAAGCCAATCCCGAGCTCGCGGCAGGCGGCCAGCACGCCGTTCTCCTCCGGATCGCGCGTCCAGAGCGAGTATTCCGATTGCACGGCAGTAATGGGATGGACCGCGTGCGCGCGCCGAATCGTCTTTGCGCTCGGCTCCGACAACCCGAGAAATCGCACTTTGCCTCGGCCTACTAACTCGGCCATCGCACCGATCGTCTCCTCGATCGGCGTATCAGGATCGACGCGATGCTGGTAATAGACATCGATTACCTCCACGCCGAGCCGCTTCAAACTACCTTCGCACGACGTGCGCACGTAATCCGGGGTGCCGCTGATGCCGCGGTATTCCGGCCGACTCGGATCGCGCATGATCCCGAACTTTGTCGCGATGGTGACTTGCTCGCGGTGACCTCTCAACGCTCGGCCGACGAGTTCCTCGTTCGTGTTCGGCCCGTAAACATCTGCCGTATCAAAGAAATTGATGCCTAGTTCAAGTGCGCGGTGAATCGTTGCAATCGATTCTTCCTCACCGCGCCGCTCGCCGTAAAAATCGGACATTCCCATGCAACCGAGTCCCACGGCCGAAACAATCGGTCCGCCGCGGCCAAGTTTTCGCTGTTTCATTTGCCGTTTGTCGTGTCGAGCGAAGTCGAGACATCTCTCATCGTTAAACAGTAAGAGATTTCTCGACTCCGCTAACGCTCCGCTCGAAATGACAAGAAGGTCAAATTTGTCCAA
>QHPZ01000072.1:3411-7046 GCA_003219225.1 Verrucomicrobiota bacterium
GCTTGCAGCAATTTGGCATTTTCCTGCCAACGCTGCGGTTTGGTTGTGCCAACGATCGCAGTGTGCACACCGGGCACACTCAAAGTGAAGCGCAACGCGATGCCGATTGATTCTTCCAGCGATCGGTTCCGCAGAAAATCATAATTAAGTTTGCGCAGACGATCGTAATAGACGTGGTGGTAAGCTTCCAGCGGCCGGTGTCCGGTTTTCCACGCGGCATTTGCGACTGGCCGTTTCGCGATTACGCCCATTTGTTTCGCGCGCGCGCGAGGCAACGTCAGCTCGATTGCTTCCTGATCGGCGATGCTGATTGACGTCTGCAGCGTGTCGAACGCGCCGGATTCGACCGCATACCGGGCGGCGTGACTGTCGCCGCTATAACCGATGTAGCGGGTGTAACCGCGCTCGCGCGCGATCTGTAGCGCCGCGATCGTTTCGCCTTTGCGCAACTCGGCTTCGGAACAACTGTGCAACTGGACAAGATCGACAACGTCGGTCCGCAGCCGGCGCAGACTGCGTTCGATGCTTTCCAGGATGGAATGCTTCGACCAGTTCGCGCCGCTCTCCAGCCCGTGCGGATGGCCGCACTTCGTGAAGAGATAAAAATGCCCGCGCCGTTTGCTCACGGCGTTGCCAATCAGCTCCTCACTCTTCCAGTAACACTCGGCCGTATCGATGACATTCAGGCCGGCGTCGAGCGCGCTGTTCAACAATTCGTCGACCGCATTTTGCGACGCCTGCTCGTACCCGATCTCCGATCCGCCGAACCCGAGCACGCTCACCTCCATGTCGGTTTTGCCAAAACGCCGCTTTTCCATTCTGTGTTTTCTGTCGCGGCGGTCTCCGACCGTCACACTTTGAAAATTAGCGACAGTCAGAGACTGCCGCTAGAGCAAACGCGTTTTCCCCGTGCCGCGTTCGATGCGGCCGATTCTTTTCGCGCGCAAGGTCGACATCGCACGCTTCGCGTCGCGTTCGCTCACGATCGCGACCATGCCGATCCCCATGTTGAAAACCTGATACATCTCGACTGAGTCAACTTTTCCATTTCGCTGCAGAATTTGGAAGATGCGTGGGACCCGCCAACTCCTCGTCTCGATCACCGCGTCGCAATTTTTCGGCAAGATGCGCGGCGCATTGTCGATCATGCCGCCGCCGGTGATGTGGGCGAGCCCTTTGATCATTCCGCTCGGCGCTTTTGCGAGCAACGGCTGATAATTCTTGTGCACTCGCAAAAGTTCTCCGCCAATTGTTCCGCCAAATCGATCGAACGTTGACGAAGGTTTCAGCTCCATCTTCTCGAACAAGATTCTTCGCGCGAGAGAATAGCCATTGGTGTGCAAACCAGTTGAAGCGAGACCGAGGATCACGTCGCCCGGTCTGATTTTACTGCCGTCGATAATGCGGGCGCGATCGACCACGCCGATAATGCAACCGGCCAGATCATATTCGCCGGCGCGGTAGATGCCCGGCATTTGCGCCGTCTCGCCACCGATCAATGCGCAGCCCGCTGCTCGGCAGGCGCGCGAAAGTCCCTGCAGCAGTTGACTGAAAACGCGCGGCTCGAGTTCTCCGCAGCCGATGTAATCGAGGAAGAAGAGCGGGCGGGCACCGAGAACGGCGATGTCGTTGACGCAATGATTGACCAGGTCCGCGCCGACCGTGTCGTGCTTGTCCAGCGCGAAAGCGATCTTCAATTTTGTTCCGATGCCGTCGATGCTTGCGACCAGAACGGGATCGCGCATCGCCGGAAAACTCGCGCGAAACAGGCCGCCAAATCCGCCGATTTTGCCGAGGACGTGCGGCCCATGCGTTTGCCTAACGAGCCGGTGAATGTCGCGTTTGAGCCGGTTGGCAAGATCGACATCTACGCCGGCGGCGGCGTAAGCTTTTTTTGATTTTTCTAAACGCCTCACGCCGCCGGCGTAATGACGAATGACGAATGACGAGTGACGAAAAAAAGTTCGGAGTTCGTCATTCCTTCGGCATTCGTCATTCGTGCTTCGTCATTTTCATCACTTCAGATCCGCGAACAACGTCGGGTGCCGCTCCTGCTCGGCGAGGGCGCGGGCGCGGTTTTCTCGTTTTTCCATGATGAATTTGTCGAGCGCCGGGTCGACGGGCAGGGGATAGTTGCCGGTAAAACAGGCGAGACAAAACTCATTCAACGGTCGGCCGGTAGCGCGCACCATGCCTTCGACATCGAGGTAACCAAGGCTGTCGACACCGAGATATTTCGCGATCTCTTCCATGGACATCTGGTTGGCGATGAGTTTTTGCGGGTCGGGAAAATCGATGCCGTAGTGGCAGGCGAACCGGTGCGGTGGACAGCTCACGCGCATGTGCACCTCTTTTGCGCCGGCTTCGCGCAGGTTGACGACGCGCGCCCGCGCGGTCGTGCCGCGTACGATCGAGTCGTCTACGACCACGACCCGTTTGCCTGCGACCATCTCCTTGATCAGGTTGAGTTTCACGCGCACATCGAAATCGCGGATGAGCTGGCTCGGCTGCAAAAACGTGCGGCCGATGTAGTGATTGCGCACAAACGCGTGGCCGTAAGGAATCTTCAGTTCCTCGGCAAATCCAAGTGCGGCGTAGTTGCCAGAGTCCGGAACGGGAACGACCACGTCGGCTTCGACCGGAAATTTTCGCGCCAGTTCGCGTCCCATTTCGATCCGCACCTTTCCCACGTTCACTCCGCTAATGATGCTGTCGGGCCGCGCGAAATAAACATACTCGAACATACAAAACGCCGGCTGTTCCGGCGGGAACGGGAACTCCGAGCGCAATCCGCTTTCGTCGATAATGAGGACTTCGCCCGGTTGGATCTCGCGGATGAGCTCGGCGTGAATAAGATCGAGCGCGCAGGTCTCCGAAGCGACCACGTAAGCGCCGTCGAGTTTGCCGAGGCAGAGCGGACGCCAGCCGAACGGGTCGCGCACCGCGATGAGCTCGCGCTCACTCATGATCAGCAGTGAAAACGCGCCCTGGATTCGCCGTAGCGCCGCGAGGACGCTCGCGCCGTTGTCAGCCGGCCGCGCCAGCAGATGCAAAATGATTTCGCTGTCAGCAGTGGTTTGAAAGATCGAGCCCTGGCGCTCGAGCTCGAGCCGCAGAATGTCAGCGTTAATAAGATTGCCATTGTGCGCGATGGCCATCTGTCCGCGCACGCAATCGACCACGAAGGGTTGCGCGTTTTTGATCGTGCTCGTGCCGGTCGTCGAATAACGCGCGTGCCCGATCGCGCGGGTGCCTTTGAGTTGCTCCAGTTCGGTTTGGCCGAAGACTTGGGAGACAAGCCCCATGTCTTTGTGGACGAGAAAGGATGTACCCGGGCCGTTGCTCGTCACGATCCCGGCGCTTTCCTGGCCGCGATGCTGCAAAGCGAACAGGCCGTAATACGTCAGCACAGCCGCGTTTGGATGACCGAACACGCCGAAGAGACCGCACTCGTGGTGCGGGAACGCCTCGCGCTCGGTCGGCTTGGCGGCGTCGATGTGCTCTGGAGAGGTCACGCTAAACACTCCGTGAAATTAAGCATGATTCAATGCGCAGTTTTGGAGTGCGCGAGTGCTCTAGCGCTTTCGATGAAAAAACGGCGGAGCACCGCCGCATTCCAAATCAAAAGCTCGGGA
>QHPZ01000008.1 GCA_003219225.1 Verrucomicrobiota bacterium
CGAACTGGACACAGCCCGCGGATTATCTCGCCGGCCAACAAAGAAATTGTTCTTGCTTCGACGAAGACTGTTCCATTGCGCGCCAAAGTCGACGGCGATGTGCAAAAAATTTATTGGTTCACCGGCACGAAATTCATCGGCCAGGCCGGACCCGAAGAATTTTTAGGGTGGGACGCAGACGCAGGCGATTATGAAATTACCGCTTTGGATGATCACGGCCGCGCCAGTTCGTGCAGCGTGATCGTACGCTGACGATGGCAATTGCGACGGTCAGATACCGCCGCTACAGATAAAATGTGTCTCGGCAATACACGCTGAATCGACCGGCAAGATCGACATCGATCCAGATCGAGTACGCGGCGGAGCTGAATGCGCAGCAGCTGGCGGCGGTGACGGCGCCGCCGGGGCCGCAGCTCATTATCGCGGGCGCGGGGTCGGGCAAAACGCGGACGCTGACGTATCGGGTCGCGTACCTGCTCGAGAACGGGATCGATCCGCGCAACATTTTATTGCTCACGTTCACGAACAAAGCCGCGCGACAAATGCTCGATCGGGTGGCGAACCTTTTGCCGATTGATGCGAGCGGGATTTGGGGCGGAACGTTTCATGCGATCGGGAATCGGATGCTGCGCCGGCACGGCAGCGCGCTCGGCTACCAAAGCAGCTTCACGATCATGGATCGCGAAGATCAGAAAGATTTGATCAACACCGTGATCGCGAGCGCGGGCATTGATCCGAAGGAAATTCGGTTTCCAAAGGGCGACGTGCTCGCGGAGATTTTCAGCTTTGTCGTCAACACGGAGACGCCGCTCGAGCAATTGCTCGCGGAGAAGTTCCCTTACTTTCTGCCGTTGCTCGACAAAATCGGGGACGTGCGCGCGCGCTACGAAAAAAAGAAAAAGGCGACGAACTCGATGGATTTCGATGATCTGCTGGAAAAGACATTGTCGATGTTGCAGCAGCACGAGGAGATCGCGGCAGTTTATCGGCGACAGTTTCAGTTCATCCTCGTGGACGAATACCAGGACACGAACAAGATTCAGGCGGATTTCATCGACCTGCTCGCGCGCGACCATCGCAACGTCATGGTCGTGGGCGACGACGCGCAGTCGATCTATTCCTGGCGCGGCGCGAATTTCAAAAACATTCTCGAATTTCCGAAGCGCTATCCCGACGCGCGCGTGTTCAAGATCGAGATGAACTACCGCAGCGTGCCGGAGATCTTGGAAGTGGCGAACGCGGCCATCGCCGCAAACGTGGATCAGTTCCGCAAAAATCTTGCGCCCACGCGCGAATCGCTCGGGACCAGGCCGGCGGTTGTCGCTTTGAACGATGGCGGCGAGCAGGCGCAGTTCGTCGCCCAGCGGATTCTCGAGCTGCGCGATGAAGATGTCGATCTTAACGAGATCGCGGTGTTGTATCGCGCGCATTATCACGCCCTCGAATTGCAACTGGAGCTGTCGCGTCGCGGGATTCCGTATCAGATCACCAGCGGCATCCGCTTTTTCGAACAGGCGCACATCAAGGACGTGATCTCGTTCCTGCGTTTCGTCGCCAATCCGCGCGATGAAGTCGCGTTCAAACGCATGGTGAAACTGTTGCCGGGTATCGGGAATCGCAGCGCGGAAAATCTTTGGGTCCCATGGGAAAAATCGCTGAACGAGCGCGGCGAAATCAATTCGTGGGGCGAACGTTTGCTGCCGATGAACGTGAGCGCCCGTTCAAAGAAACACTGGACCCAGCTCGCGCACACGCTCGATGAGATCGCGCCCGGCGGTCAGCCGAATCCACCCTCCGAAATGATCACGTCTGTGGTGGAAGCGATTTACGATGACTACGCAAAGGTGAACTTCACCAATTACGAGCTGCGCAAGGAGGACTTAAACCAGCTCGCCGCGTTTGCCCGTCAGTTTAAAGACGTGAACGAATTTCTGTCGCAGCTTGCGCTCATTAGCAATGTGGATGCCGAGGCGGCGCCGAACCAGACCGCCGATCGCGAAGCGGTGAACTTGTCCACCGTCCACCAAGCCAAGGGGCTCGAGTTTCACACCGTGTTCGTGATCTGGCTGACTGACGGAATGTTCCCGAGCAGCCGGTCGATGGATGCGCGCGAAGATTTGGAGGAGGAGCGCCGCCTGTTTTACGTCGCGATCACCCGGGCGAAGGAGGAACTTTATCTGGCTTATCCGCACATGCGGCTCACGGGCGGCTACGGCGACGTTTTCCAGCGGCCGTCGCGGTTCTTGAAAGAAATTCCAAACCCGCTCGTCGAAGACTGGGAAGTGAAGCGGAGCTAAAGCTCCGCAAATGACGAAGCACGAATGACGAAGGACGAAGGAAGCCCGAATGTCCGAATGACGAAATGCGGCGTCTGGTTTTTTCGCCATTTGGATTTCGTCATTAATTCGTCATTCGTCATTCGTGCTTCGTCATTCTGCTAATGCAGCTTTCGCCGGAGAAAAAGATCGCGGGGGTTCTTGCGCCGCTGTTTGGGTTGCGCGGCGATGACGATCTGGGGATCGGCGACGTGGCGGTCTTGCGCGAGTTCGTCGACTGGGCGGCGCAGATTGGCTTCAAACTTGTGCAGTTGCTGCCGATCAACGAAACCGGTGGCGACCACAGCCCTTACAACGCGATCAGCGCGATGGCGATCGAGCCGACAACGTTGCATTTGGCGCCTGGCTCACCGGTTGAGCTCAAGCGCAAAGATTTCGACGCCGTGCTCGCCGATGTCGATCCTTCGACTGGGTTCAGGACAAACCTTGCCGAGTTGCGCCAGAACGGCGTCAAATACCGCAGGGTTTTCCGCAGGTGCGACCAAAGATCGACAACAACTCTTCCACACGTTCTGCGCGGAAGAAGCGGCCTGGCTGGAGAATTACGTCCTGTTTCGCGTGTTGATGGAGGAGAACGGCGAGAGCGAAGCATGGGACCACTGGCCGAAAGAGCAGCAGACAATCGCTTCCGCGCGCGCCTGGTTGGATCGACAATCGCCTGAGAGACAGAAGCAATTCCGCGCGCGCGCAGATTTCTTCCGCTACGTGCAATGGATCGCGCATGAGCAATGGTCGGCGCTTAGGAATTACGCCGAGCAACGCGACGTTGCGCTGATGGGCGACATCCCCTTTGGCGTCAGCTATTACAGCGCGGATGTTTTTTCCCGGCCGGGCGAATTCATGCTCGACTGGTGCGGTGGCGCGCCGCCGGAAACGCATTTCAAAGACGACCAGTTCACGGTGAAATGGGGACAGAATTGGGGCATTCCACTTTACCGTTGGGACGCAATGCGCGCGGGGAATTTCGATTGGTGGCGACAACGAGTTCGCGCGATCTGCCAGAGTTTCCACCTCTTTCGGATCGATCACGTGCTCGGGTTTTATCGGATCTACGCGTTCCCGTGGCGCCCGCGGCAGAACAAGAAATTTCTGCCGCTGGAGTGGAACCAAATGCTGGAACGAACTGGCGGCCGTGTGCCGCACTTCATCCCGCGCGATGATCTAACGCCGGAGAATTGCGCGGCGAACCAGCGCGAAGGCAAAGAATATTTGCGCGTTGTGCTGGATGGGGCAGGCGATGCACGCGTGATCGGCGAGGACCTCGGCACCGTGCCCGATTATGTGCGGCCGAGCTTGCGTTCGCTTGGCATCGCCGGCTTCAAAATCCCGCAATGGGAATTTTACCACGGGCGGGTCACGCCCGCCTCGGAGTACGAGCGGCTCTCGGTCGCGACCTACGCGACACACGATCATCCACCGCTCCGTGCGTTGTGGGCCGAGGCCTTCGAGGGTGCAAGATCGACATCGGACCAGACGCGGTTCGAGCTGGAGAAGATCGCCACGTTCGCCGGCTTCAAACGCACGAGCGGATCGATCGATTTCGAGAAAGATTTTTATCCCGCAGTCATGTCCGCCCTCTTCAACTGCAACTCGTGGATCGCGATCGTGATGATTACCGATCTGCTGGTGCGCAAATATCGGTTCAACGTGCCCGGCACGGCCGGGAGCGGAAACTGGACCCGGCGCATGCAACGCAGCGTCTCGGAATTGCGCGCAAGCAAGACCGAGCAGCGGCGGATGCGATTAATTCGCGAGCTGCTGGAGAAGAGCGGGCGGATTTAATGACGAAATCCGAATGACCAATGACGAAGGAATGACGAAGCTCGAATGACGAAAGGGATACCGTGGCTTTCGTCATTCGTCATTCGGGCTTGATTCGTCATTCGTCATTCGTCATTCGTCATTCATGAAATCTCCAATCAAAGTCACCGTGACCGGCGCGGCGGGGCAGATCGGTTACTCGCTGCTTTTTCGGATCGCGTCGGGCGAAATGTTCGGGCCGGACCAGCCGCTTGCCCTGCACTTGATCGAGATCCCGGCCGCACTCGGCGCGCTCGAAGGCGTGGTGATGGAACTGCAGGACTGCGCGTTCCCGCTCTTGCAATCGGTCGTGCCGACGGCGGATCTGGATGAAGGTTTTCGCGACATCAACTGGGCCTTGCTGGTGGGGAGCGTGCCGCGCAAGGCCGGGATGGAACGCAAAGATTTGTTAGGCATCAACGGCAAGATTTTCGTCGGCCAGGGGCAGGCGATTGAAAGAAACGCAGCGGCCGATGTGCGCGTGCTCGTCGTCGGCAATCCGTGCAACACGAATTGCCTAATCGCGATGAACAACGCGAAAAAAATCCCAAGCGACCGCTGGTTCGCGATGACCCGCCTGGATGAAAATCGGGCGCGCGCCCAGCTAGCGCACAAAGCCGGCGTGGAAATCACGCGCGTCACGAACATGACGATCTGGGGCAACCATTCCTCGACGCAATATCCCGATTTTTACAACGCGAAGATCGACAGTCGACCGGCGAACGAAGTGATCGGAGACGACAACTGGCTAAAAGAAGATTTCATCGCGGCCGTGCAGCAGCGCGGCGCCGCGATCATCAAGGCGCGCGGGCTGTCTTCAGCCGGTTCGGCGGCGAACGCGATTGTCGACACGGTCCGGTTTCTGAATAACGATACGCCCACTGACGACTGGCACAGTGTCGCAGTCTGCTCGGATGGCAGCTATGATGTGGAGAAGGATTTGATCTCCTCATTCCCTGTCCGCGTCCGCGACGGGAAATGTGAAATTGTTGAGAAACTTCCGATCAACGCGTTCAGCCGCGACAAGATCGACAAGTCGATCGCGGAACTGAAAGAGGAGAAATCCATGGTGGGCGAGTTGCTCGGAAGATAAGCGTCGGGGTGGCTCGGCCGGCGAGGCATACGCTTATCGGTGTTTTTGCGGCAAGCGCGGCGTGGCGAGCGACTAAAATTGGAAATAAATGAACGGTATTTTCTCGGTGACGGAAAACAGTTCGAGCACCAGAAACACGCAAGCAAAAGCGGGGACCTGGACATAAGCCGGCGCGAGCGCGAGGCGCCGAAGGTAACCGCGGCGCTCTTCCAGAACGGCGAGGACGAAGGAGACAAAAAACAGCGCGATCGTGCCCGTGGTCAGGACACTGCTGCCCGCAGCGTGTTGCCAGTCAAAGAAGAAAGCGGCAGCCGCGATGAGGAGGAGAAATGTAATCATCACCTTCAGCGGGTGAAAAGCGCGTGCTTCGAGCGCACGGCCGAACTTGCTGCCGGTGAGCTTCTGTTGAAACACGCGGTAGAGCACGACGAAGATTCCAAAGTAGACTCCCCAAATCACAAAATTCCAACTCGCGCCATGCCACAGGCCGAGCAGCAACATGGTTAGCATAATCGCAAAATAAACTTTGATTCGGCTCCGCGTTCCGCGGGTGAGCGGCAGAAACAAGTAGTCTCGCACCCAGCTCGAGAGAGTGATATGCCAGCGTTGCCAGAACTGGACCACGTTCGCGGCAAGGTACGGGCGTTCGAAATTGATCGGAAACTCAAAGCCGAAAACTTTGGCACAGCCGCGGGCAATGTCGGTGTAGCCGGAAAAATCGAAATAAAGTTGCATCGCGAACGCGAGCGCACCCGACCACGCCGCCAGCCAGCCCCGATGCGCGGCGATGTTGTTAAAATAGGCATCGGAAACAATCGCGAACCGATCGGCGAAGACCATTTTTTTAATGAGACCGGTCAGGATCAATGCGATGCCGCGGTTCAGCGTGGCCGCCGAAGGTGCGCGCCACTGCTGGATCTGAGGCAGGAATTGTCTGGCGCGGAGAATGGGGCCGGCGATCAGGTGCGGGAAAAACGCGATGAAGAAAGCATAATCGATGAAGTTGCGGATGGCGGTGGTTTTGCGCCGGTAGACGTCGATCGTGTAGGAGAGGCTGCCAAAGGTGTAAAAACTGATTCCAACCGGCAGAAAGATGTTGAGAGTCACCGAATCGGCCGGCAAACCGAGGAGCGCGGCAAGCGAGGAAACAAAAAAGTTGTAGTACTTGAAAAACCCGATGGCTTGCGCGTTTTGTCCGCCGCGGTTTCAAGCAGGATGCCAGGGAAATAATCAGCGACGGTAGACGCGAGGATCAGCACGATGAAACGTGGATTCCACCACATGTAAAAGAAATAGCTCGCCGCCAGCAGCAGAACCTTGCCCGCGCGGTAGGGCAGGCTGTAGAAGCCGATCACGACGACCGCGAAAAAAATCCAAAACTCGAAACTATTGAAGAGCATGGCGAAAACTTAGCGCTCCCTCAGCGGCGGACCGCCGGCCGCTTGTGCCTGAGCCGCGTTGCGGCTGTCAAACTGAGCGAGCAGGTCTTCGGTCAAACGGCGCGTAAATTGTTCCTGGCCTTTGCCGTTCAGATGCGAGCCGTCCATGTAGTAGGCGGGTTGCTCGAGGAAAGCGAACTGAGCTGGATCGAACACGATCACTTTGTGGCCACGCAAAGCCTCCGTTGCATTATTTTGCGCCGCGCCCCTATTCTCGAGCTTGGCCGCGAGCGGACCTTTCGGCAGGTGCACGAGCACAACGGACGTCACGCTGGAGTCGTATCTCTGCAGGATCCGTTTCGTCCAGTCGTAACAGTTGCTCGAGCAGTTGGCGGATCGCGCCAGCTCTTCCGTATTTTGAATCGAGTTTTGAATCGAATTTCTTTGGCGTTTGGATAATCGCTCCGGGATTTTCAATTCATGGGTGAGCGGATCGTAATCGATTCCGACCACGTCTTGGTCGGCGCGCTTATGAAACGCGTGCCGCGGCAGATCGCGTCGCGGTTGTTTCAGATGGCTGATGCGCTGGAGCGGATGCTCGAGGAAGTCCAACAGATCTGCCTGGAAGGCGGATCCACGCAACAAACAAGCGACGAAGGCGCGGCTTTGGTCGCTCCAGGAGTCGAACGAAGCAGCGAACGCAAATGCGTCGGTGTAGCGCAACAGAGGGGCGGCTTGGCTAATGTGCACGAGCGTGGTGTGCAACGGCGACGGATCAATGTCCACCTTCAGCGGCATAACGATTGCCTGATAGCGACTCGCTGAGGGATCGATTTCGCGGAGCAAATAGTACCACAGCCGCGGCACCGACTCCGGCATGCTGCGGTTGAAAAAACTAACATCTCGACCGGCAGCAATTTCGTTCGCCACCTCTTCGGAGAAACCGATGCCCATTCGCGAATCGCCAAGCACGAGAATCTCTTTGCCACCGGCCGGGCGGCGTTGTTTTTCCTGGCGCGCAAGGGCCAGTACTCGGCCGGCATTAGATTTTGGCTCCAGCAGCGATTGGTAGAGGCGGGTGTGAAAAATGACGCCATCCAGAGAGAAGAAAATCACCACGCTCAAGACAAGATTGCGCAAGACCTTCGGCTGAAGCGGAGCAGACCACGCCGCGGCACCGCTCTTATCCGGACCGGGTGCGGCGTAGAGAAGAGCGAGATAAATGAACGCGACCGCGAGTGCGATTAGTAAGAGCATTCCAGGTAAGTGTCGCGGCCATCCGTTTTACCAATATTGCGCAAATTGCGCAACTATTCTGCTGGCAGCGGCGGGACGCGGACAGCGCAGCGCGCTGTCCCTACCTCAGTTTTTCGCCCGTAAGTCGCTCGAATGCCTCCACATATTTTGCGGCGGTGCGCGCGACGACGTCGCCGGGGAGCTGCGGGGCCGGCGGGCGCTTGGCCCAGTCGAGCGTCTCGAGATAATCGCGCACGAATTGTTTGTCGAAGCTCGGCGGGCTTTCGCCGACGACGTATTGATCGGCCGGCCAGAACCGCGATGAATCGGGCGTGAGGACCTCGTCGATGAGCAACAGTGCGCCATCGATCGTGCCGAACTCGAATTTTGTGTCCGCGACAATGATACCGCGCTGCGCGGCGTGCTTGCGGCCGGCGGAATAAATTTCCAGGCTTAGTTTTTTCACGCGCTCAGCCACTTCGTCGCCGAGGATTTGCGCGCAGCGAGACATGTCGATGTTCTCGTCGTGGCCGCTTTCGGCTTTGGTCGCAGGGGTGAAGATCGGTTCCGGCAATTGCGATGCGAGCTTCAGTCCGGGCGGCAATTTGATTCCGCAAACGCTTTGCGATTGTTGATATTCTTTCCACCCGGAACCGGCGAGATAACCGCGCACGACGCACTCGACCGGCAGCGGTTTGGTTTTGCGCACAATCATCGACCGGCCGGCCAATTGCTCGCGAAACGGCCGCAGTTGTTTCGGGAAACGATCGAAATCGGCCGTGACGAAATGATTGTCGATCCGGCCGAAGTGGTTGAACCAGAAAGCGGAAAGCTGATTAAGCACCGCGCCTTTTTTCGGAATCGGATTTGGCAAAACCACGTCAAACGCAGAGATCCGGTCGGTCGCCACGAACAGGAGCGTGTCGCCGAGATCGTAGACTTCACGGACTTTGCCGCTGCGCAGTTTTTTTATTCCGGGAAGGTCGACCATCGATTGCGCGGCGGTTTGCATCTAACATTCTTTGCCATGAGCGGAATCGTCGTCAAACCGCGGGCGCGAATTCTTCACGGGCACGACTGGGTTTTCTCCAGTGAAGTCCTGAAGGTCTTCGGCAAGCCGGCCGATGGCGAGGTGATCTCGCTCAAGGACGGGCGCGACAAGCTGATCGGCAGCGCTATTTACAATTCCAAATCGCAGATCGTGGCGCGCCGGTTCTCGCGTCAACGGCAGGAGCTGGATGTCGATTTTTTTAAGCGCCGAATTGCGCAAGCGGCCGAGTACCGCGACCGGCGAAACATTGACCCGAGGCTGCGGCGGGTGGTCTGGAGCGAGAGCGACGGCTTGCCCGGCGTGATTCTGGATCGCTACGGCGACTATTTCGTTTTGCAGACGCTCACCCTGGCGATGGACATACGGAAGCAGCTCATCGTCGAGGCGATTCAAAACGTTTGTTGTAGGGCAAGCACTCCGCTTGCCGAGACCGAAAATGTGGCAGGCGGAGCGCCTGCCCTACAATCAATCAGCATCGTCGAACGAAACGATGCAGCGGTGCGCAACGCCGAAGGCATGGATGTACGCGTTGGCGTTCTGGCGGGCGCCGCAGCGTCGTCGCCGGCCGTCATCGAGATCGGCGAATTAAAGTTCGATGTCGATGTTTTGCACGGGCACAAAACTGGGTTTTATCTCGACCAGCGCGACAATTATGGGGTTGCGGCTGAGTACGCGCGCGATCGGCGTGTGCTCGATTGCTTTGCCAACCAGGGCGCGTTCGCTCTCGCCTGCGCGCGAGCGGGCGCTGCAGATGTTGCGGCGGTGGAGGAAAATGCAGAGAACGTCGCGGCCGGAAAAAAGAACGCGGAGCGAAATGGTCTGAACGTGCGATGGATCGAGCAGGACGTGTTTGCGTTCTTGCGCGGTGCCGAAAAAGCCGGGGCCGAATACGACCTGATCATTCTCGATCCACCCTCGTTCACCCAAACGCAGCGCGGCGTCCGCGACGCGCTCCGCGGCTATCGCGAACTGCACGTGCGCGCCTTCAAATTGCTTTCCAAAAACGGCGTACTCGCCACTTTCTCCTGTTCGCATCACGTGAGTCAAAGCGCGTTCGATCAAACCATCGCCGATGCGCTGGTGGATGCACGCAGATCGGCGCGACGATTGCGGCGATTCGAGCAAGCGCTCGATCATCCGGTGCTGCCGACGATTCCGGAACCGGAATATTTCAAAGGCGTGCTGCTGGAAATGATGCCAGGCCGCTAATCGCGGAAGCACCAAATTCCAAGCACCAAGCTCCAAAGAAGCACCAAATTTCAATATTCAAACGCCCTTTTGAAAAACAGTGTGGAAATCTCCGGAGCTCTTACTAATGTGGCGACAGCACGCGCACGAAATTCCGTCATGCCAGAGAAAATCCGACCGATCGAACAAATGCTGGAGCTGAGTGAGGAAGAATCGCTGTCGCCCGAGCATCTCGACGAGCAAGTGCAGAAAGCTCAGGAGCAGTTGCTCCAGCTGAAACGGCAGCAGGAACAGATCGAAAAACAGAAACGCGAGCTGGAGGAGTTGAGCCGGCGTCAGGAAGAGCTGGAACGCGGACGCCTGGAAATGACGGACAAGCTCACGCGCTCGCTCGTGGTGTTGGAGCGCGAAGGGTACGACGCGCAAAAACGGCTCGAGCAATTGCGCGCGATGCGGGAGAGCTTTGGCCAGCATCTCAAGCTGATCGAGGCGATCGATCCGAAGAGTTGGAATCCGGGTGATTTGCACAAGGAATTGAGCCGGGCGCTGAGTGAAGTGGACGACGCGCGCGCCGAGTTCAGCCAACAGCGCAGTCGATTGCAGGCCAGCGGCGGTGGGGACGCGGAAGAGACGTCGCCGGACGCCGCGTCCGAGCTCTCGCCGCTCGGCGGCAGCGGCCGGTCGCTCTGGCAATGGGTGCAGATCGGCTTCGGCCTCAGTTTGCCGCTGATCATCTTCGGTTTGATCGCGCTTGTCCTCTTTTTCTGGATGGCCGCGACGACCCGTTGACACCGCATGTTTCGTCGCGCGAGGAGATCGGTCACGCCCTTACATCGCAAGCAGGAGGAACTGAGCCAGCGCGAATCGGAGTTGCGCAACAAGGTCGAGAGGCTGGAGCGATTGATCGAGGCGGCGCCGCGCGTGGCGGAGGAGACTTCGCGGCGGCAACGCGAAGAATTGCTCCGGCGCGCGCAAACGAGCCGGAGCCGTCTTGACGTGTCGGTAGCGCTGCAGGACAAACGTTACGGAGATGAAGAGAGCGGCCCGCGGCGACGCGGTTCATTGCGAAAAGCGCGGCGCGAAGGGCGCCTGCTGTTTTTGGTCCTCGCCATTACGCTCGTGGTCGCGGTGATCTGGCTGGCGACACGTTTGCATTTCTAATCGATGGCCGAGAAATCCGAGCTCGATGTCGGCTACGTTGCGAAGCTGGCGCGTTTGAATCTGACTGAGGAAGAAACGCAGCTTTTCCAAAAACAACTCGGCGACGTGCTGCAATACGCGGCGAAACTCGCCGCCGTCGATGTCAGTCACGTCGAAGCGGCGGCACACGCGGTGCCGATTTTCAATGTGTTTCGCGAAGACGAACCGCGGGACTGGTTCACAGCCGAGGAAGCGCTGAGCAATGCGCCGCAGAAGGCGAACCAGCTCTTTATCGTCACAAAAGTGGTCGAATGAGTTCGGCGGAACTGGCGGCGCTGACGATCGCTGATTTGCAGGCTCTGCTCCGGCGCCGCGAAATCGCGCCGCGCGAAGTGCTCGAGGCCTTGCGCGCGCGGATCGAAGAGGTCGAACCGAAAATCGACGCGTATCTCTCGATTGATTTCGATTCCGCCCGGAACGAAGCCGAGCACGTAAATGTCGATCTTCCGCTCGGAGGTGTGCCGATTGCGATCAAAGATATCATCAACGTGGCCGGTCAACCGTGCACCTGCGCGTCGAAAATTCTGCGCAATTACCGCGCCCCCTACGATGCAACGATAATCCGCAAGTTGCGGGCAGCGGGCGCAATTCCGTTCGGCAAAACCAACATGGACGAGTTTGCGATGGG
>QHPZ01000073.1:0-3932 GCA_003219225.1 Verrucomicrobiota bacterium
TACTCGAGCACACTCAAGCCTTCGCGGAAATTTGACGTGATCGGGCGCTCGATAATTTCGCCGCTCGGTTTGGCCATCAAACCGCGCATTCCGGCGAGCTGACGCACCTGCTGGCGATTGCCGCGCGCGCCGGAATCGACCATCAGGTAAACCGGATTCAGTTCCTTGCGTCCCTCGTTGTGCTCGAGGGTACGGAACATGACGTTGGAGATCTCGTCGCCGGCGTGCGTCCAAATGTCGATGATCTTGTTGTAGCGCTCGCCATCGGTGATAATGCCCTTGCGATATTGCTGCTCGACCAGGCGGATCTGTTTGTAAGCGCTCTCCAGCTCTGTCGCTTTCTCCTTCGGAATAATCATGTCCGAAATTCCAATGGACAGCCCAGCCTTGGTCGCTTCGGTGAAGCCGAGCTCCTTGAGTTTGTCCAACGTCGCAACTGTCTCGGCCGGGCCGGCGATTTGATAGCAACGCCAGATGATATCGCTGAGTTGTTTCTTTCCCGCGGCTTTGTTGAAAAAGCCAAGCTGCTTCGGCCAAATCTGATTGAAGATTACCCGGCCGGCGGTTGTCTCGATCGTTTTTGCCTCCGAGTCGCCGTAGATCGTTTGCTGGCCATAATCCGGGTTCTTGATCCGAATGCGATCGTGCGTGCGAATGCTGTTGTCGGACATGGCAAATTCGACCTCAATCGGGTCGGCGAACAACGGCAGCGCGCCGTCAGCATCACCGCCCGCGGCCCGGCGCGGATTTTGAGTCATGTAGTAGCAGCCGAGCGTGATGTCCTGCGACGGAGTGGTGATCGGTTTGCCACTGGAGGGCGAGAAAATGTTGTTCGGCGCCAGCATGAGCATGCGCGCTTCAAGTTGCGCTTCGACCGAGAGCGGCACGTGCACGGCCATCTGGTCGCCGTCGAAGTCGGCATTGTATGCAGTGCAGACCAGCGGATGAATCCGGATCGCTTCGCCCTCGATCAACAGCGGCTCGAATGCCTGGATCGACAATCGGTGCAGCGTCGGCGCGCGGTTGAGCAACACGGGGTGACCCTTGGTCACTTCCTCGAGAATGTCCCAGACCTCCGGCGTCTGGCGTTCGATCATCTTCTTCGCGCTGCGCACCGTGTGCACGTAACCGAGATCTTTCAGCCGCCGAATGATGAACGGCTCAAACAACACGAGCGCCATTTTCTTGGGCAACCCGCACTGATGCAGTTTCAACTCCGGCCCGATGACAATGACCGAGCGGCCCGAGTAATCGACGCGTTTGCCTAACAAATTCTGACGGAACCGTCCGCCTTTGCCCTTGAGCATGTCGCTGAGCGATTTGAGCGGCCGATTGCCTGCGCCGGTCACAGCGCGCCCATGGCGCCCGTTGTCGAACAATGCGTCGACCGCTTCCTGCAACATGCGCTTTTCGTTGCGAATGATTACGTCCGGCGTTTTGAGCTGGAGCAGGTTTTTGAGGCGGTTGTTGCGGTTAATGACGCGCCGATAGAGATCGTTTAGGTCGGAGGTTGCGAATCGACCGCCTTCGAGCGGGACGAGCGGCCGCAGATCGGGCGGGATTACCGGCAACACATCGAGGATCATCCACTCCGGCCGGGCGTGCGAGTTCATGAAGCCCTGTACGAGCTTGAGCCGCTTGGCCAGTTTCTTGCGCACCTGTTTGCTCTTGGTCGCCGCCATCGCCAGCTCGAGTTCTTTGTTGAGCTTGTGCAGGTCGATCTCGGAGAGAAGCTTCTTGACGGCTTCCGCGCCCATGCCGGCCACGAACGTGTCGCCATATTGCTCCTGCGCTTCGCGATATTCGACTTCGTTGAGGAGCTGCGTCTTTTGCAGCGGCGTCTTACCGGGATCGATGACGATGTAGTCCTCGTAATAAATGACGCGCTCGAGCTGGCGCGCGCTCATGTCGAGCATGAGGCCGAGCCGCGACGGCATGCACTTGTAAAACCAGATGTGCGAGACTGGCACGGCCAATTCGATGTGGCCCATCCGGTCGCGGCGCACGCGTGCGAGCGTCACCTCCACGCCGCAGCGATCGCAGATCACGCCCTTATGTTTGATCCGTTTGTATTTGCCGCAGGAACATTCCCAGTCGCGCGTCGGACCAAAGATGCGCTCGCAGAAAAGGCCGCCTTTCTCCGGCTTAAACGTCCGATAGTTGATTGTCTCCGGGTTTTTAACTTCGCCCTTGCTCCAGGAGCGCATCGTGTCGCTCGAGGCGACGCCGATCGCGACCTGATCAAAACCCACCGGCCTCTCTTCGCCCACTAACTCACGCCAGGAATGTTCGTTCATGAATGTGTATGTCGATCTTGTGAATTAAAAATCTTAACCCACTCCCTCAAAGACACTTTGCGGCGCCTGGCCGCCAACTTTTACGTCCAGGCCTAAGGACTGCATTTCTTTGATGAGCACGTTGAAAGATTCTGGTGTTCCCGCTTCGAGCGAGTTGTCGCCTTTAACGATTGATTCGTAGATGCGGGTGCGGCCCTGCACGTCGTCAGACTTCACGGTGAGCAATTCCTGCAACGTGTAAGCCGCGCCGTAAGCTTCGAGCGCCCACACTTCCATTTCGCCGAAGCGCTGGCCACCATATTGCGCTTTGCCGCCAAGCGGCTGCTGGGTCACGAGCGAGTACGGCCCGACTGCGCGCGCGTGGATTTTGTCCGCGACGAGGTGGCCGAGCTTCATCATGTAGATGTAGCCAACGACGACTTCCTGATCGAATGTGTCGCCGGTGCGGCCATCAAATAACCGCGCCTTGCCGGTTTCCTGCACCCAGCCGAAACCTTTTTCCTTGTGCGCGTCTTTCAAATAACTGCGGATCTTTTCTTCCTTGATGCCGTCGAAGACAGGCGTCGCGACTTTGAATCCGAGCGCCTTCGCCGCCACCCCGAGGTGCGTCTCAAGGACCTGGCCGACGTTCATTCGGCTCGGCACGCCGAGCGGGTTCAGCACGATTTCCACCGGCGTTCCATCGGCGAGAAACGGCATGTCTTCTTCGGCGACGATCCGCGCGACCACGCCCTTGTTGCCGTGGCGGCCGGCCATTTTGTCGCCCACGCTCAATTTGCGTTTGCTCGCGATGTAAACTTTGACCTGCTTGATGATCCCGGGATCGATGTCGTCCCCGCTTTCGACGCGGTCCATCGCGCGCTCGCGTTCCAACTCGAGCTCGGCAAATTTGTGTTCGTACGACCCGATGATCTCACGGATCTTGTTGCGGATCGGGCTGGGATCGATCTCGATGTGGTCGTGAACGTTGGCCAGTTTGCGCAGCAGCGTCTTCGTAATCTTGCGGTTCGCTGGAATAATGATTTCGCCGCTGACAGCATTCACCACGTCCAGCGGAATTTTTTCACCCAGCAAAATGTTTGAAAGGGAATCGGTCAGTTGCTCGGTCAGTTCTTCCTTTTTGCGACGATGGTCTTCGCCGATGTTCTTGAGCTGCTTTTTTGTCTCGGCCGGAGTGAGTTTTTCGCGCGAAACTTCGCGGCGCGAAGATACTTTCACATCCATCACGATGCCGTAGGTGCCGGACGGCACGGTTAAAGAGGTGTCTTTCACGTCGGCGGCTTTTTCGCCAAAGATGGCGCGGAGCAGTCGTTCCTCCGGGGCGAGCTCGGTCTCGCTTTTCGGCGTGATCTTGCCAACGAGAATGTCGCCGGGCTTCACCTCCGCGCCCACGCGCACGACGCCGTCCGGGCCGAGATTCCGCAGCGCTTCCTCGCTCACATTCGGAATGTCGCGCGTGATTTCTTCCGGACCGAGCTTGGTATCGCGCGCACCGATCTCGAACTCATCGATGTGGATGGAGGTATAGATGTCCTCCTTCACGACTTTCTCCGAGATCATGATTGCATCTTCGAAGTTGTAGCCGTGCCACGGCATGAACGCGACCAGCACGTTGCGGCCGAGCGCGAGCTCGCC
>QHPZ01000073.1:3973-19437 GCA_003219225.1 Verrucomicrobiota bacterium
CGAGCGCATGAACTTGCGCAGCTCATAAACGTGAATGCCTGCCTCTGGATCGGTCTTCAACTTTCTCTTTCCTTCCGGCATGTGACCATCTTTGGTCACGACGATCTGGTCGGCGGCAACAGAAGCGACCTTGCCGCTTTCGGCCGCCAGCACCACCGCGTGCGAGTCGCGTGCGACTTTCGCTTCCAAACCGGTGCCAACGAACGGTGCTTCGGAGACGATCAGCGGCACGCCCTGGCGCTGCATATTGGAGCCCATCAGCGCGCGGTTTGCGTCATCGTGTTCAAGAAATGGAATCAGACCCGCCGCCACCGAAACGAGCTGTTTCGGCGAGACATCCATGTAGTGGACCTTGGAAGGATCCATTTCCAGGAAATCGCCACGATAACGCACCGAAACTTTTTCGCCGGTGAAATGGCCGCGCCCGTCGATCGGCGCGTTTGCCTGCGCGACAAGGTAATTTTCTTCGCGATCCCCGGTGAGATACTCGATCTCATCGGTCACACGGCCCTTCTCGACTTTTCGATACGGCGTCTCGATGAAACCGAATTCGTTGATTCGTGCGAAAGTCGACATCGAGCTGATCAAACCGATATTCGGACCTTCCGGCGTTTCGATCGGGCAAATCCGACCATAGTGCGATGGGTGCACGTCGCGCACTTCGAATCCGGCGCGATCACGCGAGAGGCCTCCCGGCCCGAGCGCCGACAAGCGGCGTTTGTGCGTCAATTCCGCGAGCGGATTGGTTTGATCCATGAACTGCGAAAGTTGCGAGCGTCCGAAAAAGTCTCGGACAACTGCGCTGAGCGCCTTCGGGTTGATCAACTTTTGCGGCGTCATGCCGTCGACATTGATGTCGAATAGCGTCATGCGTTCCTTGACTAGACGCTCGGTGCGCGCGAGACCGACGCGACACTGGTTCGCGAGCAGCTCACCCACCGTGCGCACACGCCGGCTGCCAAGGTGATCGATATCATCCAGCGTGCCCTCGCCCCGCCGAAGATTGATGAGATACTTGATCGCGGCGATGAAATCTTTGTCCGTCAGAATCCGCTCGTTAAGATCGACATCGATCCCGAGTTTCTGGTTGATCTTGTAGCGGCCCACACGCCCCAGATCATATTTTTTCGGGTCGAAAAAGAGGCGCTTCAATAAAGCGCGCGCGTTCGCGACCGTCGGCGGATCGCCCGGGCGCAGGCGCCGGTAAATGTCCTTGAGCGCTTCCTCCTGGTCGTGCGCGGGGTCTTTGCGCAGTGCTTTGACGACCGTGTCGTCGTGCGAGATGTCGATCACCTTCACCTCGCGAATCTTCAGGCCCATGATCTGGCGCACGGTGGCGAGGGTGAGCGGCTCGAACGCGCGCGCGACAGTTACGTCGCCGTCGCGAATTTCAGCGGTGAGAACCTTGGTTGCGAGCTTCTCTTCATCGAGCTTCTCGCTCAGCTTCAGCGTCTCAATGTTGTAAAAAAGTTTAATGACCTCCTCGTCCGATCCGTAGCCGAGCGCGCGCAGAAAAGTGGTGGCGAGGAATTTTCGACGCCGCTTCCGCCGGTCGAGATAAATGTAAAGCAGATCGGCCGTATCGAATTGCACCTCGATCCAGGAGCCGCGATCGGGAATAATGCGGAAGCTGTAGAGCACCTTTCCGTTCAGGTGCACGGTCGATTCGAACGCGATGCCAGGTGAGCGATGCAACTGGCTCACTACCACGCGCTCCGCGCCGTTGATCACGAACGTGCCCTGCGGCGTCATGAGCGGAATTTCGCCCATGTAAACTTTTTCTTCTTTGGTGCCTTTTTCCTCGCGCAACTGGAAGGTCACATGCAGCGGCGCGCTGTAGGTCTGGCCTTCACGCTGTGCCTCGAGCGCGCTCAGCTTCGGCTCGCCGATCTCGTAATGGCTGAAATCGAGCACCGCTTTCTCGTCATAACTTTCGATCGGGAAAACTTCCTTGAACACCGCCTGCAAGCCATGGTTCCTACGTTTGGCGAACGGAACGTCCTTCTGCAGAAAGTCGACGTAGGAATTGAGCTGCACCTCGATCAGGTTCGGTGGCTCAATGCTTTCTTTGATGGTGCCGAAGTAAATGCGTTCCGAGTTTCGTTCCGACATAATCACTGCATCTGGGGTTGTGAAGCCATCCCAGCCACAATTAATAGCGACTGAGACGGCTGAATGTGTTTACCGGCTCAAGGGCGAGCGAAGGGCGCAAAAATGGCAGCAAAACAACGGCCTGTCAAATTGGCCACCGTTCTGTTGCCAGTTGCTTTCATTCGCCCTCGAATGCCGGCTTAAAAATAATCCTGCCTGCTTCTAACAGAAAACAACCTTAACCGAAAACGGCCGCCGCGCAACAAGAAATCCTGGCCTCGAGCCAATCGGCTTCGTGCTCACAGCCACGCATACGTGGCATGAGTCGTCTGTCGTTTTATTTGATCTCCACTTTCGCCCCGGCAGCTTCGATCTTTTTCTTCATTTCTTCGGCTTCGGCTTTGGTCACGCCTTCCTTGATTGTCTTTGGAGCGCCTTCGACCAGCGCTTTTGCTTCGGCCAATCCGAGTCCCGGCACTGCGCCGCGAACCTCCTTGATCACACCGATCTTGTTCGCGCCCATTTCCTTCAGGATGACGTCGAACGTCGCCTTTTCTTCAGCCGCGGGTGCTGCGGCTCCGCCCGCCGTCGGCGCGCCCGTCGCCGCCGCGGCCGCTACCGGCGCCGCCGCGCTCACGCCCCATTTCTCTTCGAGTTCTTTTACCAGTCCAGCAATCTCCAGCACGGTCAGCCCGCTGAGCTGCTCCACTAATTTGCCTGTATCTGCCATTTTCTTTCCTCCAATTGCCGCCTTCGGGAGCCCCCGCAGATTTAAAGCCGATAGCTATCGGCTCGGTCATGTTGTCGTTGCTGTAGCCGCGGCCCTATGGGCCGCCCGCGTCGCACAGCGACGCGGCTACAAGTTTTTCCTATGTCGCGGCCTCCGCCTGTTTTGGTTCCTTCTCCGCTTTCGCCTTGAGCAAACGCGCAAGTGCCGATGCCGGTTCGTTCAACAGCCGAACCAGCTTCGTTGCCGGCGACAAAAATAAACCGAGCAGTTGCGCCTGCAAAACTTCACGTGGCGGCAGGTCAGCAAGCTGTTCCAGTTCGTTCGGCGACAGCACCGCGCGATCAACAAAGCCGATCTTAAGCGCCGCCAGTTTAAACTCAGTCGCGAAGGTCTTTAGAATCTTCGCGATCGGTGCCACGTCTTTGTCTCCCGTGATTACCGCCGTCTGGCCGACGAGCTGGTCGGCGACATCGGGCAGGCCCGTCTCTGCGATGGCGCGTTTGAGAAAATTGTTCTTCACCACGTGCATTTCTGCGCCGGCTGCGGCGAGCCGGTTCCGCAGCTCACCGAAATCGTTCACTTTCATCCGCTGATACTCGGTGACCAGGACGAACGGAGAATGCGTCAGTTTGTCCGCGATATCTGAAACGACGCTGGCTTTTTCCGGTCTCATACTTCGATGTCGATCTTTCTCGGCTACACACTCAAATACGGCGCCGGATCGACGTGAATACCGGGCGACATTGTCGCACTGATTGTGACACCTTCAAGGTAACGCCCCTTCGCCGTCGCCGGCCGCGCCCGCACCACCGCCTCAATGACGGCGTTTCCATTTTCCACTAACGCGTTCTCTTCAAACGAAAATTTTCCCACCGGCACCGCGACATTGCCGTTCTTGTCGAGCTTGAATTCGACCCGGCCAGCCTTCACTTCCTGCACAGCTTTCCCCGTGTCGTCCGTGACGGTGCCGGTCTTCGGGTTCGGCATCAATCCACGCGGACCAAGCACTTTTCCGAGCTTACGCACCTCCGCCATCGCGCCCGGCGTCGCGACTGCCACGTCAAAATCCTGGAACCCATCCTGCACCTTCTGGATCAACTCCTTGAACCCGATATGCTCCGCGCCTGCATTCTTCGCCGCGGTCGCCGCTTCACCTTCGGCGAAAACCAAAACCCGCACCTGCTTCCCGCTCCCGTGCGGCAACGGGCACGTCCCGCGCACCATCTGGTCGGATTGTTTCGGATCGACACCCAGCCGGCACGACACGGTCACCGTCTGATCGAATTTCGTCGACGGAAATTTCTTTAAAGTCGCGATCGCATCATTGAGCGAGTACGACTTAGTCCGATCGACCTGCGCCGCCGCGGCGAGATAACGTTTGCTTCGATTGCGTTGCATGATCGTGAGCAGTCCAAGCGAGCATTGCTCTCCTGCAAATGAAAATGAGAGGCGCACAATAGCGGTCGCGCGTCGCTTGTCAACCGAGTGCTATAGCGTGCGTTCTCCTCAGCGGATTTCAGGCTTCTTTTTAGAATTGCCAAAACCAAAATGGCTCTGGTAAAAACACTCGCTATGAAAAACCCCATTCGTTCTAGTCTATCAATAATCCTCGCCCTGCTCCTCGCCGTACCCGTCGCCGGAGCGCGGCCCGTCGATTTCAAAGAACTCTCGCTCATGGTGCGCGCGGGTGAAAAGGAAGCCGCCATTAAAGAGGAAGTCTCACGTCGAAAACTCGCCGCCAGTTTGACGCCGCAGCAGGAATCCACACTCCAAACCCAAGGCGCGAGCGACTCGCTCATCTCTTCACTCCGGCGTTCGACTGTCGCTTCGAAAGAGGAAATCGCTGCCGCTGAAAGATCGACAACTGCTCCCGTAGCCGCCGGGCAGGAGCCGTTCGCAGCCGATCGTGGTCCGAGCGTTCATGTCTTTAACGTCGCTTACGGCCAGCCGATCAATCTCAGCCAATGGGGCGGACTCGATTACGAGATCGCGTTTTATTCCTATCGTTCCGGGGGCGAAGACCACATCCAACCCGCATTCATCGATCAATTCGCTACCCGCACAGAAGTCAGCCGTACCATCCCGCTAATCAGCGAAGCCGAAACATTCACCACCGACTGGTATCCGCGCAACGAAGTGCGCAACTTTCGCTTCACCCCCTACGACGCGCGCGGCGACATGCGCGACCGCCGTTTGAACTTGAGCGACTCAGTCGCCGTAACTTCCTACGCCGTCGGCCGTCCAACTCGCATCGATTGGGACAACCCCATTTTCATCGACGGCCAGCCCTATACCTTTTATCCCGTCTACGGTGCGGGCGGCGTTGCTCTCTACTATATCGGCAGAGCTAGCGATACCAGCGCGATGGTTGCGGTCGTCAGCGCCAGGTAATTCGCTAGTCCATCAATGCAGGCAGCGGCAGGTCCGTTGTGGATCTTGCGTGCGTCGGCGCGGCTGGCGGACCGTTGCGGATAATTCGGCCTTCCTTCATCACGAACGACACGCGTTCGGTCGCGGTGATATCGCTCGTCGGATCGCCGGGCATCGCAATGACATCGGCGAGTTTAGCTTTTTCGAGGGTGCCGGTCTTTTGCGCGATGCCGAGCAGGTCGGCATCAACCGAGGTCGCGCTTTTCAGCGCCTCAATCGGCGGCATGCCGAGATCGACCATGAGTTTGAATTCTTTTGCGTTCTGGCCGTGTGGAAAAACGGCGGCGTCGGTGCCGAACGAAATTTTGCATCCCATTTTGACGGCGTTGCGAAACATCACCGACCGCGCGGCCGCGGCGGCCCGCGCTTTCGCCTGAACCGCGGGCGGGTAGGTGTCGATCTTGCCCATAATGAATTCGACCGCCATCAAGGTGGGTGTCAAAAACGTTCCTTTGGTCTTCAGCAATCGCAGTGTGTCGGGTTTCATGAATGAGCCGTGCTCGATCGAATCTACCCCCGCGTTGATGGCGTCGCGGGCTGCGGTGTCGCCGTGACAATGGACGGCGACCTTTTTGCGCAGCCGATGGGATTCATCGACCAGCGCGGCCATTTCCGCCGGCGTGAATTGCGGCGTGTCCACTTCATCGGCGAGTGAAAACACGCCGCCTGATACCGCAGCCTTAATTACGTCGGCGCCGTTTTTCACTTCGAAGCGGACTACTTTTCGAATTTCATCCGGGCCGTCGGCGATTCCGTCGGTGTAATCGGGCTCGGCTCCGAAAAGGTGGCACCAATGCCGTGGGTCGCGACGAGCATGCGCGGGCCGACGACCAGCCCCTGATTGATCGCGTTGCGCAATGCAGCATCGACAAATTCGTGACTCGCGACAAAACGGCTGCCGACATCTCGCACCGTCGTGAAACCCGCCTCGACGGTTGCGCGCGCATAGGTCGTGGCGCGCAACGTTTGTTCCGCAACGTTGAGCGACAGTTCTTCGAGCCGTCGCTTGTTGAAATCGGTGAAGTCGAGCGTCACGTGCGTATGCGCATCCATGAAGCCGGGCGAGAGCGTCGCGTCACCGAGATCGATTACCTGCGCGCCGTCGGGCGCAGGCAAATTGGTTCCAACATCGACAATCTTGTCGCCCTGCACGATGACGACCCCGTTTTGGACGAGCGTGTTCGACTTGCCGTCGAACAGCCGGGAGGCTTTGAGCACGATCGGTTGATCGGCCGCCTGCGCAGCAACTGTGAGAATGAAAACTGCGAGGGAAGAATAAAGCGTTCGCATTTCGCCGGTGTAGAAAGTCAGCGCGCATTACGCAAGCAAAAGGTAGGGAAGGCGTGCTGCCCGTCCGGACATCGCAGCGCGATGTCCCTACCATTCCTCGTAACTTTCTTGTTTCCCTCGCTCGCCTTCGCTTCAATCGAGCCAAATGAGACTTCTAAAGTTTTCTCGGGCTCCGATTATTTCGGCGTTGTCGATCTTAGCCGCTTTTTTTTGTTTAGCCGTCGCAGCGTTCGCGCAAACGCCTCCGCCTTCACCGGAACCCAAGGCATCGCCGTCGCCACCAGCGCCGAACTATGACCTAAAATGGGGTCTCAAGATCCCAATGCGCGATAAGGTCGAGCTAAGCGCGACGTTGTATTTGCCAAAAGCGCCCGAAGGATCGTCGCAGCGGACGCCGGTGATCTTCACCCTGACGCCGTACATCTCCGATAGTTATCACCCGCGCGCCGCATATTTCGCATCGCATGGCTACGCCTTCGCGCTTGTCGATGTTCGCGGGCGCGGGAATTCCGGCGGCGACTTCGAACCGTTCGCTCAGGAGCCGCGCGATGGCCAAGACGTGGTCGAGTGGCTGGCAAAACAGCCGTTCTGCGATGGTAAAGTCGCGATGTGGGGCGGTTCCTACGCGGGGTTCGATCAATGGGCGACCGCCAAAGAACTTCCAGCGCACCTCGCCACTATCGTACCCGCAGCGGCCGCGCATCCGCCCCTTGATTACCCTTCGTATCTGAACGTCGGCGAAACCTACGACGTGCAATGGTTCACCCACACGAGCGGCCGCGCGAGCCAGCAAAACCTTTTCGGCGACTCGAAATTCTGGCGCACAAAATTTCTCGACGCCTACAAACAACACGTCGCCTTCAAAGATCTCGGCGCATTCGTCGGAAATCCGTCACCGAATTTCCTGCGCATCCTGAAACATCCCACGGCCGATGCGTACTACGACGCAATGGTGCCGAGTGCCGAGCAATACAAGAAAATGACGCTGCCGATCTTGACGATTACCGCTCAATACGACGGCGACGAGCTCGGCGCGCTCACGTTTTACCGCGACCACATGGCTAACGCTTCACCGGAAGTGCGCGCCAAACACTTTCTCATCATTGGCCCGTGGGACCACGCCGGTACGCGCACGCCGACCGATGAAGTTGGCGGCGTGAAATTCGGCCCGGGCGCGATTATCGATCTTAACGATCTGCACCGGCAATGGTACGACTGGACGATGAAAGCCGGGCCCAAGCCGGACTTTCTCAAAAACCAGGTCGCATATTATCTGCTCGCATCGGGGAACAGCGGCGCAAACGGTGAATGGAAATACGCCGACAGCTTCGAGACGCTCACCGCAAATCCAAAAACGTTCTACCTGGATTCGAAAAATGGCGACGCGAACGGAGTATTCCGCTCCGGCGTGCTCACGGAAACGCGACCGCAGCAAAGCGCCGATAAATTTGTTTATGATCCGCTCGACACCAGCCGCGGCGAAAATGTCGAAGGCACCGAGCCAAACGAGAAAACGGCTGGTCTCGATCAGCGGCTCGCGCTTAGCATCGGCGCAGACGGATTGGTCTATCACAGCGACGCCTTGACCAGTGAGACGCCGCTGATTGGCTGCCCGGCCGTGACATTATGGCTGTCCATCGACACGCCCGATGTCGATCTTGAGTGCGATCTCTACGAAATCCAGCCGGACGGCACAAGCATCGCGATCTGGGGCGATCTGCGACGGCTGCGTTACCGGGAATCGCTGCGCGAAGGCAAGCTCGTGAAACCGGGCGAGATCGTGAAGTGCGACTTCAATCCCGGGCTTTTCGTCGCCCGCCGTCTAATAAAAGGCAGCCGGCTCAGACTCGTCGTCACCGGCGTAAACTCAATTTTCTGGCAAAAGAACTACTGCTCCGGCGGCGTTGTCGCCGAAGAAACCGCCAAGGACGCACACACTTGCCACGTGCAGGTATATCACGACGCGCAGCACGCCAGCGTCATTCAATTGCCTTTGCGCTGATCGGCCAGCTTATATGAAGCAGCAATCCGTCGTCGCTGTTCTCCTGATTGCATTTGCTGGGCGCGCTTATACGCAAAGTGATCCGGCGGTTCTGCAAAAACTAAGCGAGGATTTCTGGGCTTGGCGCGCCGCATATGCGCCGTTCACCGGCGATGATGTCAATCGAATCGAGCGGCCCGGCGGAGTCCGCGAGTGGTCGCGCGCGAAGATCGACAATCAACGGAAGGAACTCTCCGAATTCGAAGGGCGCTGGAAAAAAATCGACCCGAGCACCTGGGCGATTTCACAGCAGGTCGATTATCGGCTGATCGGCTCGGCGCTGGCGCGGGTGCGCTGGGAACTCGACGTTAATCCACGCTGGAAACGCGACCCGACCTTTTACATCGAACAGACGCTCACCCCGATCGTTGAAGCGCTCACCGTCCCCGGGCCATACAGTGCCGAGCAAGCGCACGAGATCCTGACGCGCATCGAGAATATCCCGTCAATTTTGCAGCAGGCGATCGAGAACCTGACTGACCCGCCCGCGCCGTTTGCGAGTGTGGCCGCACAGGCGCTCGACAACATTCGCGTGCACCTGCACGAAATGGCGGTGGCGCTTCTAAAATCGACAATGGAGCCGGCGGGAGCCGAGCGACATGGACGGGAAAGCCCGAGAGGGGACGCGAGTCGGGAGGCGAGGGTATCAACTCTCAAAGAACAAGAGTTGTATCACGCAGCTGATCGCGCAGCCGACGCGCTCGAAAAATTTCGACAGTACTTGAAAGACAAATTGCCGGCGCTGCCGGAACAAACTGCGCTCGGCCGCGATGCCTATGTGTTCTTCACGAAAAATGTCGCGCTCCTGCCTTATTCGCCGGAAGAACTTCTCGCGATGGGAAACCAGGAGTGGAACCGCGCCGTCGCATTCGAGACATACGAGAAAAATCGCAATATCGACGTGCCGCCACTCGAGCTGGCGAAGGATATCCCGAGCTGGATCAAAACCGCCGCGGCAAAGGAATTGGCGGTCCGAAAATTTCTCGAGGACCATGAAATCCTGACTGTGCCTGATTGGCTCCAGCATTACACGCTGCGAGAAATGCCGGAATACTTGCGCGCGCTGCAAGGGTTCGGTGAGACCGACGATTTTACTTCGCCATCGCGGTTGAAAGACAATTGCATCCGCTATGTGACTGAGCCTTCGGGCAATCTCGGTTATTTCTGGCGCGCGACGGCGCAGGACCCACGACCGATCTGTGTCCACGAAGGTGTGCCCGGTCATTACTTTCAGCTTTGCCTGTCGTGGAAACACGAGGACGCGATCCGCCGGCATTACTACGCCTCGACAGCCAACGAGGGGATCGGCTTTTATGCCGAGGAAATGATGTTGCAAGCCGGCTTGTTCGATGACAGCCCGCACACGCGCGAGATCATTTACAATTTCATGCGGCTGCGCGCGCTACGCGTGGAAGTAGACGTAAAACTCGCGCTCGGCGAGTTCACTCTCGACCAAGCCGCGAAATATTTGCAGGAAAAAGTGCCGATGGATTCAGAGACCGCGCGCCAGGAAGCAATCGCCTTCGCCACCAGCCCCGGCGGCGCTATTTCCTATCAGATCGGCAAACTCCAGATCATAAAACTCCTCGCCGATGCGCGGCTCACGCAGGGAAAGCAATTCAATCTCCGCGCCTTCCACGATTTCGTCTGGAAAAACGGCAATGTCCCGATTGCGCTGCAACGCTGGGAATATTTGGGCGACCCGCGCGAACTGCCGCCTCTGGGAAGATAAGCTGCCAGCTTATCTCGGCCGACGAGCGTCACGCTCGTCGATCTGATTCAACTGATCCTTGCTTTGCTGCATGCCTTCGAGCGCAAGATCGAACTTCGCATCGAGCGCTAGCGCTTGGGCGAAAGCTTCAATCGCGCGCTCGTGCTGACCAAAATGCGCGAGGTAACGGCCACGATTGACGAGCATCGACTTGTAAACCGGCAGGACTTTCTGGCTCACGACATCATCTGGTTCAAAACGAATCGTGCCATCGGCCAGGCCGCGCGTCCGCAGGCCAAGTGGTCCGGGATCGTGAAAGGTGGAATCAGGAAAGAGTTGAAAAACGAGGCCGCGCGGAACCGCTTGGAAATTTCTGTTCAACCAATTCGTGAAATTCACGTCCCCTCCCTCGGTCTGGAGGATGAGCTCGCTCGTGACATGAACCGGCGCGATTGCGAGTTGCCGCGTGACCAGCGCCTCGAAAGCGGCCTCGAATTTGGAGGCAATCCGCTGGGTTAAGACTGTGCTCTTGGCGTAGGCTTCGGGATCGTGTTCCCATTGTTTGAGCTCGGCCACGTAGATGTCGATTTTGTCGGTCGAGCGCGCCATTAGCTCCGGACAGGCGCGCTTGAGATAGTCGAAATACCAGGAGCGGCGCAGCAGGTTAAGATCGACGACCTGCACGTCGCTGCGGCGGCGCTCAATCTGTTGCACGTACAACATCGGCGACGCCACCTGCCAATCGAGTGTTAACACCAGGCCATTCGGCTCGATGCTGCCCAGAATGTTGTCGACGTAATCATGCGCGATGAAGTAGTGCCGGCGATTGTTGTAAGGCCAGTTGCTCGCCAGAGCTATCGCCGGAAGGACGAGGGCGACGAGAACAAGCGCGATATACCCGCTGCTACGCCGCAATCGTTCTGACAAAAACTGCAGCACGCGAAGCACCCCGAGTGCGGCCGCAATCGCGATCGCGATAAATGTCGGCAGATAGTATGCGTCCTTGTCCTCGGCAATGTCGTAGTTGAGGACATAGCCGATGTCCGCAATCACGATGAGCAGAAGGAAAAACAACGTCGCGTGATCCCGTTTCAGCGCGGTCACAAACCCGACCCCGCCAAAACAGAGCGTCAACGGCAGCCACGGCGCGGCAAACTCGCGGAGCAGAAACCTGAGGAGCTGCGGCAGTTGAGAGGCAATATTCGCCGGGGAGAACGACAAGAAAACGCGATACTGCCATCCGGAGATGTGCGACCAAATGGCGCTAATCGAGCGCGGGTTGCCCCAGTTGAGGATCGGGTCGCGCGCCGCAGCGAGTGGCAGATAACTGTAAACGACGACTAAAGCGACCAACGAAAAGAGTGCGCAATAGACGAACTTTTTGCTGACAAAAAAGCTCGCGCGCTCTGTCTCGTAGACGATTACCGCCAGTGCGGGCAGCGTGAGCGCAACCGTGACGTGATGAATCCCCAGCGCTAACCCGAAGACAATCGCACCAAGAAGTAACAAGTGGTCGGCATTCGCCGCCCCAGCGAGCGTACCCCGGCTTGCAAGCGTGCGCGCTTCAATCACTCGCCGCCGCCAGCGCAGAAGGAGCAAGAAAATCATGAGGATAAGCAGCGAATTGAGGGTGTAAACTTCGGCGATCGTGGCGTAGGACCACAGCGTACGCGAACAGGCGAAGAGCAGGCCGCCAGTAACGGCCGCCGCCAAAATCGGCAGCTGACGAGACTCGATGATTCCAACCGTTGGCCGCGGAGAAGATCTTCTATCTTTGCGCTTTTTTCGTGGTCGCGTGGACGCGCGGAGAATTTCGCTGATGTGCAACAGCTCCGCGACAACCAGCGTGAGCATTCCGCAAGCGAGCGCCGCGAAAAGACTCGAAGCAAAATTGACGCGCTGCGCCACCGAACCAATCGGCACCAGCGACGCCAAATGCGCGAGCATCAGATAGAGCGGAAACCCGGGCGGATGCGCCACGCCGAGCGAGCGCGCCGCGATAATGAGCTCGCCGCTGTCGACCAGCGTCACCGTCGGCGCGAGCGTCCAGATGTAAAGCAGGAGCGAAAGCACGAAGACGAGCGCTGCCCAAACCGGCGGCTTACTGAGGAATGAGTGCTGCCTGATGAAACGCATCGAATCGACAAGAAGACCCTGATGCTAGCGAGTCAGGAGACAGGCTGCCAGTCTGTCTCGGCCGCGTGTCTGTCAGCCCAGCTTACGAAAGACCTCGCGGATGGCAGAGTCGAGCGCCGCGAGCTTGAACGGCTTGTAGAGCACCGTCGCGTTCACCCGCCGAAAGAAAAACCCAATCGCCGGACGGTGCTTGTGACCAGTAAAAAAAATGAAGCGCTGACGAGCAGCAAACCGGATCCGGGTTACCGCCCAATAAAACATCTCGCCTCCCATCCGCGGCATCATCATGTCGCAAATGATGAGATCGAAGGGGCGCTTCATGACCTCACGCAGGCCTCGACACCGCTACGGACTGAAGTCACTTGATAAGAGCAGGAGAGCAAGTACTCGCGAAGAACGCTCCGGAAATCAGCGCGATCTTCGAGGAGCAAAACGTGGAGCCGCCCACGACTTGCCTCCTCTTCTACGTCAATGTGGAGAGTGACAGCCTGCATGGGATCGGCAATGAGCGGCGGTTGGCGACGCATAGACACAAGCCGATTAGCAAGACGAGTGCCCTCGGGATGGCGCGACAGCTGTCTTTTCGCCACTGCTCAGCGCGGCAACTTCAGTTCGTTGTCGATCTTAGTCGACGATTTCGAGGCCCATTTGGCGGGCCGTGCCGGCGATGATGCGGAAGGCGGCTTCGTCGTCGCGCGCGTTGAGGTCTTTGCGCTTGGTGTTGACGATGTCCATCACCTGTTTGCGCGTGACCTTCCCGACCTTGGCTTTGTTCGGCTCTTTGGAACCGGCGGCGATATTGGCGGCCTTCTTCAACAGTACGGCGGCGGGCGGCGATTTCGTGATAAACGTAAACGACTTGTCTTTGTAGACAGTGATGACGACCGGGAGAATGTCGCCGGCTTGCTTCTGCGTGGCGGCGTTAAATTCTTTGCAGAACGCCATGATGTTAATCCCGCGCGGGCCGAGCGCGGTGCCGACTGGTGGCGCGGGATTCGCCTGGCCGGCGGGGATTTGAAGTTTGATCTCTGCTACTTTTTCTTTCGCCATGATTTCTTAACAGTAAGAGATGTCTCGACTTCGCTCGAGATGACAAAACATTTCTTCGGCCATGATTATTGTCCCGTGTTGATGCGGACGAGTTCGATCCGCTCGCCGGTGTTTACGTCGACCTCGAGCACGTTGCCAACGCCGGGGGCGTAATACTTGTCCTCGAGCAAGTCGACTTCCAGCGGCGTCGTTTCCTCAGATTTCAAACAGTGATCAAACGTGCCGGCGGGCACAACCACCGTTTCATCAAGGCTGAGGGTCTGGGCGAAATCCTCGGCATTCGCGAGAGCAAATTCCTGGCGGTAAAAGTCGCCGACCGCGGGATGCGCTTTCATGACGATGCCCGGTTTATCACCGTTGACTCCGGCCATGAAACTGCCCGCGATCGTCGTGATGAGGCCGTCTTCCAGCTCCTCCGTGTTTTCGCCGAAGTACCAGACGTTGCCTTGCTTGTCCTGAGCGAACCAATCGAGCGTGTCTTCGACGAGTTCGCCGTCAAGAAAGACGCTGTCGTGGATTTCCGTGCAGGTGACGCCATCGATTACTCTTGTGTTGTGGGTCACCGCGAATTCGTCGTGCTCAAACCCGTCACTCGTCTGCCCTTCGTAAATGTAGGTCGTGCCGGGCGTGAGCGGAAAGTATGGATTGTCGATCTTGTCGACGAAATTCGCCGGATCGATGCGAGGGTTATACGGCGCGCCGCCTAATTTGTCGCAGGCCGCTTGCCGTGCGGCCTGCTGTTCCTGACAGGTTTGCTCGGCGTCCTTCAGATCGGCCGCGGCTTGTTTCTGACACGTTTTCTGTGCGGAGGGGTCTGAGAGATTGTCGCACTTACCGAGCGCGAGCGAGTAATCACTTTTCGCTGCGGCCAGGCATGAGTGCTCGACGTCAGCGGCCGTGGCCGTGCACGCGTTCGTTCCCTGCGCAATCGCATAAACACTGAAGGTGAAAAAGACGGCCGCGACCAGTGCGACCACCGTGACGCAGGCTCGCTTCGACTCATCACCTCGAAGAATTTTGGGTTGGCTTCGTTTCATTGTTAGCCCCTCTCTACTTGCCAGTATTCCAGCTCAACCGGCGTGGCGCGGCCGAAGATCGTGACCGAGACGCGAAGCTTGCCGCGCTCGGGATCGATTTCTTCGACGATGCCAGTTTGGTTTTGGAACGGGCCGTCGGCCACTTTCACCGTCTCGCCAACTTCAAATGAAACTTTCGGCTTCACCTTTTCCTCGCGCTCTTTCATTTGCGCGAGCATCTGTTCGACTTCCGATTGCCGCATTGGGATCGGCTTGTCCTTGGTGCCGGCGAAACCGATCACGCCAGGTGTGTCGCGGATGAAATACCAGGTGCGACCGATGAGCTGATTGTTCTCATCGAGCAGGTGCATGTTGATGATGAGATAGCCGGGGAAAAATTTGCGCGTCGTCTCACTTTTTTTGCCTTTCTTGATTTCGGAAACGCGCTCGGTCGGAACGAGCACTTCGTAAATGAGGTCACTCATCTCTTCGGTCTTCACGCGTTTCTCGATGTTCTCCTTGACCTTGTTCTCCTGGCCGGAGAGCACGTGGACAACGTACCATTGATCTTTGCCTGCGAGTGTTTGCGCCATGGTTCAGTGTAGCCGGGTGAAAAAATGAACGAAGTTCACGAGCACGAAATCGAAAAACGCGACAAAGCCGCCGAGCAAGAGCATCGCGACGACGACGACGAGAGTCGAGTCGCTGAGCTCCTTGTATTTGCGGAATCCTTTTTCCTTCGGGTCCCACGGCCAGGAAGCTTTCTGCAGCTCGACTTTCACTTCGTTGAAGAAGGTTTTGATTTTCGTAACCATGACGATGTCGATGTTGCGATTGTCGATCTAAGAAACCACGCCAGGAGGGACTCGAACCCCCAACAGGCGGTTTTGGAGACCGCTACTCTACCAATTGAGCTACTGGCGTATTGACTCGTGCTCCTAATCGTAATCGTGCTCGTAATCGCTCCTG
>QHPZ01000011.1 GCA_003219225.1 Verrucomicrobiota bacterium
AAAATGAAAGAGATTCGCATGGCCGCGCTCCAGGACCTGATCGATCGGCAATTGATCATCCAGGCATTCAAGAAAGAGTCTTATCAGATCCCCGATCATTTTGTTGATGAACGCGTGCACGAGATCATCCGCGAATCCTTCGGCGGAGACCGCAACACCTTCATCAAGACGCTCGAGGCGCAAAATTATACTCTCGGCGAATTCAAAAAAATGGAGACCGAGCGCATCATCGTGCAGGCGATGCGGAGCAAAAACGTCAAGCTGCAAACAATCGCATCGCCGACCAAGGTCGACGAATACTACCGAACGCACCACGACGAATTCACCACCAAAGAGCAGGTCAAGCTGCGCCTGATCATGATTCCCAAGCACGAGGAGAGTGGCAATGCTTCGGTGCAAAAAGGCATGGCCGAAGAAATCCTTGGCAAACTTTCCAAGGGCGCCGATTTCTCCGGCATGGCCCAGATTTATTCCGAGGACAGCTCGCGCGACCGCGGCGGTGACTGGGGTTGGATCGAGCGCAAAACCTTGGCCGCGCCGCTGGAGAAAGTCGCGTTCAACCTGCCCGTCAATCGCGTCAGCAGCATCGTCGAATACAACAACAACTATTACATTCTCAAAGTCGACGATAAACGCGGCGGCACCACCAAGTCCTTCGCCGAAGCTCTAGCCGAGATCGAAAAGAAACTCATCCAGCTCGAAGCCCAGCACCTTCAGGAACGCTGGCTCGCCAGCCTCCGCTCCAAGGCCTACATCCGCACCTTCTAGATTGTCGATCGGAATATCGACAAATTCTCCTGCTCGTGCTCCTGCTCGCTAGCTTTGCATTTCGATTACGATCGGGAGCACGAGCAGGAGCATGAGCAGAAAGCCGCGCATCGGAATCCGGGCGCGTTCCCAATAGCCAACGACTTGATTGCGACTGTCGTAAAATAACAACGGTGTTACTTTTGCGCTGTAGCCGGCGCGGCCCGATTGCCCTGATTCTACGGTACAAAGGAGTTACACCATGAAAACTGTCTCACTGCCATTTCTCGTCGCGATCCTGCTCGGAGCGCATGCGGCATCAGGCGCCTCTTGGACGCTCATCACCAGTCCCAACGCCAATAATCAATCCAATGAATTGCACGGCGTTTCCGCCGCCGCGGAAAACGACGCGTGGGCCGTCGGCACTGTTTACACGGACAACAGCTTCACCAAGTCCAGGACGCTGATTGAGCATTGGGACGGTACGCGTTGGGCCGTCGTCAGGAGCCCGAACACCACCGCATCGATCAATATTCTCGAGGCCGTAGCTGCGGTGAGCACGAACGATGTCTGGGCTGTCGGTCTTGGTATTACCGGCTTCTCGACCACGCCGATCATCGAGCATTGGAACGGCGTCGCGTGGAGCATCATTGCCAACCCGGGCACGACCGTCGGTAGCCTTGCCGGCGTCGCGGTTGTTTCCGCAAACGATGTTTGGGCCGTCGGCACCGGTGTCACCGGCGATGAAGATTCTACTCTTACGCTGCACTGGAACGGCGCGGCTTGGAGCCTCATTCCCAGTCCGAACGTTGGCCCCGAAGTTGATAACAGTCTTGCCGGGGTGACCGCCATTGCCTCCGACGACGTGTGGGCCGTCGGTACGCAACAACCCACGTCGTTGACCGCTCCGCACACGCTCACCTTGCACTGGGACGGCAGCGCGTGGACGATCGTGCCGAGCGCCGACACGAGCCAAACTACCGCCAATCATCTATTGGCAGCCGCCGGCGCCACCTCGGACGATGTGTGGGCGACCGGGCGTCGTATCCACACCGATCATCACCGGCGCCAGCAGTCCGTCTTTCGGCGGTGCGGTTGCGCTGGCGAGCAACAATGTGTGGGCGGTCGGCCAATTCTTTCAGAATTCGCGCAGTCGCTCCCGTACCCTGACGGAGCAATGGAACGGCTCGACTTGGAACAGCGTGAGCAGCCCGAACAACGGCAACTCGCACAACCTGCTCAACGCCGTCACCGCCACTCCGGGTGGAACGCTCTGGGCCGTCGGCATCTTTTACAACAGCCAGGGCATCGAGCGGACGCTCATCCTGCAAAAGTTACCTTGAGAGATTTGGGTCGACCATGTAGAGACCGCGGTTGCTAGGCGACGTTCTGTTGATGAAGATGTGCGATGCAACCGCGCATCGGCATCACGCTGGGTGATTGCGCCGGCATTGGCCCGGAGATTGTCGATCTTGCGCTGAAGTCGGGGCGCCTTCCCGATTCGGCGGATTACGTCGTGATCGGTCGCCAGCCGAATTGCAAACCCGGCGAACCGAACATCGAAACTTCGCGCGCGGCTGCGGCTGCGCTCGAAGAAGCAGTCACGCTGGCGCGCCGCCACGAGCTCGATGCGATCGTGACCGGCCCAGTGCACAAGGCGCGCATGTACGAAGCCGGATTCAAATTTGCCGGGCAAACCGAATTCTTCGCCGAGCGCTGCGCCGTAGAAAATTTCGCGATGTGCCTGACGGGCGGCAAAATCACCGTCGCCCTCGTCACCACGCATATCCCGCTCGCCGAAGTCCCGCGCGGGTTGAAGCAAACCGAAATCGTCCGCATCGGCCTATTGCTCGCCGATTTTCTCGAATCACGTCGCCGTGCAGACTTGACCGCTTTAAGCGGTCAAGTGCGGATCGCGGTTGCGGGCCTGAATCCGCACGCCGGCGAATCGGGAAAAATCGGCAGCGAAGAAATCACAACCATTGCACCGGCGGTCGCCGAGCTGAACTCATCACTGGTCACTCCTCACTCATCACCTGTTTTCACCGGTCCGATTTCTCCCGACACATTATTTCATCGCCTCGCTGAAGGCGAATTCGATGCCGCGCTTTGTATGTATCACGATCAGGGACTGATTCCGTTGAAACTGCACGCGTTTCACAGCGGTGTGAACGTCACCCTCGGACTCCCCTTCCCGCGCACCAGCCCCTATCACGGCACCGCTTTCGAGATTGCCGGCAAAGGCATTGCCCGCGCCGACAGTACGATCGCCGCAATTAATCTCGCGGTGGAGCTGTCCCGGTCGTGCTCGTAATCGTGCTCGTGCTCGGTATTTTCGATTACGATTACGAGCATGAGCGCGAGCACGACCGGGAAGATCGACAAGTACATCTCGGTCTTTAACATCGGGCTGCAGAACACGTTTGTTTATCGCTGGAATTATTTTCTGCGCGCGGTGTTCGGCTTGATCCCGCTGGCAGGCACAGTGTTTCTGTGGAGCGCGGTGTTCAAGGAGCGCGGCGGCGGGCTGCACGGCTACGATTACGGCTCGATGATCTATTATTATTTGCTCGCGCTCCTCGTCAGTAACCTCGTCACGCCGACGGAGGACGAATGGCAGATCGCTGCTGATATTCGCGAGGGCCAGATCAACTCGCTGCTCACCAAGCCGATGAGTTATCTCGCGTATCGCTTCTGCATTTTCTGGAGCAGCCGGCTCGTTTACACCGCGGTCACGCTCCCGCCGATCGTGTTCATCTTTATTTATTTCCGGCATTACATCACCCCGCCCGTGCACACGCTCACTTACTTCCTGACGACGTTGTCGATCTTAATGTCGGCGCTGATCCAGTTTTTCATCACCTACTCACTCGCCATGATGGCCTTCTGGCTCCTGGAAATCTCGACCATCATTTTCATCGTTTACTCCTTCGAATATTTTTTGGGCGGCCAAATGTTCCCGATCGACATCATGCCGGTGAGCATCCAGGCCGCGATGAAATGGCTGCCGTTTTATTATGAGCTCTTCTGCCCCATCGCCATTTTCCTCGAGCACCTCAAGGGCGCCGATCTCCTCCAGGCCCTCACCATCCAAAGCGGCTGGCTCTTCCTCACCTGGGCCGCCGCGCGCGCGATGTGGCGCCGCGGTCTCGGCCATTATCAGGCCGTCGGCGGGTGAGGTTGGCAATTACAATAAGCGCTCGATCTTTGTCGTCGGTAATCCGGCGGCTTTCCAGGCTTTGAAACCGCCAGCCATGGAGCGGACGTTTTTGTAGCCCATTTTTTGCAGGCTCTCGGCGGCAAGCGCGGAGCGGCCGCCGCCGCCGCAATGGCAAATCACCATTGTGTTCAGGTCCGGAATTTTTTCTTCGATGTCGAGCTCGATCGTGCCGCGGCTTAGGTGAATGGCGTGCGGGATGTGTTCCTCCTCCCATTCGTCTTTTTCGCGAACATCGACAATCACTGCGGCGTGGTCCTGCAGTTTTGCCGCCGCGTCTTCGGGCGAGATTTCGGTGATGTTCTTTTTCGCGTCGGCGACCAATTTTTCGAAACCAGTGTGCTCGGGCATCACAAAAACTTGGGACACATTAGATAAAGATCAACTTGAAGGCGCGAAGGCGACGGCGCGCCCAGCGGTCGCGCCCTACCTATTCGTAGCGGAGGGCTTCGATCGGGTCGAGGGCGGCGGCTTTGCGAGCTGGATAGAAACCGAAGAAAATTCCGACGGCGGCGCTGAACATAAACGCCACGACGATTGAGCTCAGCGAAATGAGCGTGGGCCAATCGGCGAAAAGTTTCGCTATGTTTCCTGAAACCTGACTGCCAACTTGCACATTGACGACGGGATTGAGCGTCCCGGTAGCAGTCACCAGTTGCGTGATCGGTCCTCGCGTCACCGTCGCCGTTTGATATCCCGCAGCGCTGCTTTGCGTGCATCGCCGAACAATGAAGAGAATGATGAGCAGGCCGACAATGATGACGCCGAGAGGCAGAAGACGCTTCATGAAAGTGAGATTTGACTTGGGCTCCAATTAAAATGACAGCCAAACGTGGTCCGCCGTTACATCGAGATTTACTCCATCATGCTACGCAACTCGCTCATCCGGGAGATGAGTTTCAAGGCGAACTTTCTTCTTTGGATGCTGGTCGAGGTGCTCTGGTTTTGCGGGCAGATCGTTTTCTTCAGCATCATTTTTGGCAATGTCGACCGGCTCGGCGACTGGACGAAATGGGAAGTGGTGCTGCTCGTGGGCACGCACCAGATCATCTCACAATTGTTCCAGGCGTTCTTTTTCGTGAACGTGGCGAACATTCCCGAGCTGGTGCGCACGGGGAAACTCGATTCCGTTCTTGTGCTGCCGATCGACAGCCAGTTTGCGGCTTCAACCAAGCAGTTCGGCCTCGATAGCATCGTGAACGCAGTGGTCGGGGCGGTGGTCGTGTGCGTTTCGCTGGCGCATCTGGGATATGTGCCAGGTGTCAGCGCCGTGTTGCTTTATCTGGTGGCGATCGGCTTCGGGGTGACCGTGCATTATTCGATCATGCTCGGACTCGCGGCGGTGAGTTTCTGGGTCGTGCGCGCGCAGGGATTGGTCTATGGCTACTTCAATTTTCTCAACATCGCCCGTTACCCCGATGTCATCTTCCCGTGGCTCTTCCGGATCATCTTCGGCTGGATCATTCCGGTGGTGATCGTGGCGAAGATTCCAGCCCGGCTGCTCATCAAATCGTTCGGGCAATCGGGCTGGTTGATTTTTCACCTTGTGATTGCCGCCTCGATTGTCTTTTGGTTATCGCGTGCCTTCTGGCAGTTCGCTCTGCGGCGTTACTCCAGCGCCAGCTCATAGTTGGGAGGGACACGCGCCGTCGTGTCCAAAACTGCATGGCGCCGACAGCGCGGATGCCCTCCACAAATCTCCGCTTGCGCGATTGAAGAAACGTTCTTAATTAAGCGTCCTTTTTTGGGTGCCCACCAGAGTTCCCCGAAAAAACCGGCCGGCCGCAAGGCTGGCTCGGCAAAAAGGGTTTCCGCGAAAAAACCGGCAGCGCGCGTCTCCAAAGAAGCGCGCACCCGTGCAACGGCGCGGCCGCGTGAGGCATTGCTCGGCCGCAATCATCGCGACCGCAAACTGGACGCGTTCACGCGCAAGCAGAAGGAGAAACTGCTGCAACTGCGCGACGCGATGGTCGATTCCATGGCCGGCGTGGCGCAGGACACACTGCGCTCGCGCGCCGAAGGCAGCGAGGCATCAGCCTTCGGTATGCACCAGGCCGACGCCGGCTCCGACGCGTACGACCGCGATTTCGCTCTCAGCCTGTTATCGCAGGAGCAGGACGCGCTCTATGAGATTGATCAGGCGCTGAAGCGGATCGAACTCGGGACCTACGGCATCTGCGAAATGTCAGGCAAATCAATCCCGCGCGCGCGGCTCGAAGCGATCCCGTTCGCCCGGTTCACCGTCGAGTGCCAGTCGCAGCTCGAAAAACAAAACAAAGCCTCGCGCGTCCGCCAGTCGGTCACGTCGCTGTTTGGTCTAACGGACGACGAAGCGACTGAAACCGAGTCGGAGGAGGAACAAGCCGCTCCGGCCGAAACCAAGGAGTAGCTCCGCGTTCGCGAGCGATTGTCGATCTTATGGCGCAAGAAATTGTCATTCTCGAGTGCACCGAGGCCAAAGCGCTGGGCAAACCGGTGTCGCGTTACATGACCACGCGCAACAAGAAAAGCCCGCGCACACCGAACCGTCTCGAGAAAAAGAAATACAATCCGTTTCTGCGACGGCACACGGTGCATCGCGAGACGAAATAATCAGATGCAACCAAAGACCGCCAAACGCCGCTCCGCTTTTCGCCGCGCCAACCGCACCATGCCGAGGCGCCGGATCGACATCGCGCTCGAAGCCATCGATTACAAAAATCCCGATCTCCTGAAAAAATTCGTGACCGAGAGCGGCAAGATTCTGCCGCGCCGCGTCACCGGCATGCCGGCACATCTGCACCGCAAAATCACCCGCGAAATCAAGCGCAGCCGTTCCGTGCTCTTGATGAAATAAGTGGCGCAACTTTGTAAGTTGCGCTTTAGGCGAAACGCAAGTTACAAACTTGCGCCACTCTTACGCTTTCCGCGTCTTCTCACCCTGCTCGATCAATTTCCAGAACTCTCGTGTTTTCCCGAGCTGGGCGTCTTCGCTCGTGGGGAGTTTGCTGCGGAAAAGGAAATCGCGCAGCGTGTTTTTGTGCAGAACGCGATGGACGGTGATGCCTTCGTCGGTCTTTTCGAAATAGATCCGGTAATCTTTCGCGCGGTAGCGGTATAATTTTTTTCCTTCACGCTCGATCACGCCGAACCGTGGCGCATCGACATGGTCGAGGTCCTCGGGCAAAATCTGGAACTCATTCAGTAAATCGAGCTGCAATGATTTCGGCAGCGCCGAAATTTCCGCCGCGCTGAGTTCGTTAAAAATGATCTGGAACATTTTTCCTAAACAAACACCCGCCGCACGCGCGCGCCAATGCGCGTCGTGATATCCCACGTGATCGTGCCGGCTTTCTCGGCCAGCTCGGCGCACGGGATTTCCGCGTCGCCCTGCCGCCCCATCAGCACTACTTCGTCGCCGACTTGCACATTGTCGATGTTATTCACATCAATC
>QHPZ01000074.1:0-1893 GCA_003219225.1 Verrucomicrobiota bacterium
AAAGACAAGGGCATCTCGAAAAACATCGTCGGTTACCACGGCATTCGCGTGCCGAATTTCGCCGTCATCCCGCGCGGCCAGCGTGTCGGCGCGCGGCTGAAACGGTTGAAGTTTCCTGCATTGGTGAAGCCGGTGAAGGATGAAGCGTCCTACGGGATTTCACAGGCGTCGTTTGTCCAGAACGAGGAACAATTGCGCGAGCGCGTCGCGTTCATTCACGAGAAACGAAACAGCGACGCCATTGCCGAGGAATACATCGAAGGCCGCGAACTTTACGTGAGCGTGATGGGCAACACGCGGCTAACGGTTTTCCCAATTCGCGAGCTGGTCTTCCGCGAAGTGCCGCCGAGCGAACCGAAGATCGCCACGTTCAAAGCGAAATGGGACGAGGAATATCGGAAACGCTGGGGCCTGCAAAATCAGTTCGCCGAGGATCTAGACCCGGCGCTTGCCGCCGAGATCGAAGAAACGTGCAAACGCATTTACCGCCTCCTCACGATCGACGGCTACGCCCGCATCGACCTCCGCCTCACTCCCGAGAACCAAATCTACTTCATCGAAGCCAACCCAAACCCCCACCTCGCGTCCGATGAAGACTTCGCCCTTTCCGCAGGCAAAGCAGGTCTGCCGTATCCGCGGCTAATTGAGCGCATCGTGCGCCTCGGGATGAAGACGGTGCGCGGATGAAAGTCCGACGGTCGTAAACCGCCGCTACAGCTGACTCCCTGAGTTTTTTGGGCTTTGGTTTCCTGCTTTCCTGGTTTCCTGATTAAGCATCCCGGCGGACACGCTCCTGCTCTTTCGGCTCGGCGACTTTTATGAGCTGTTCTTCGAGGACGCGAAGGAAGCATCCGGGCTGCTCAACGTCGCGCTGACGAAACGCAATGGCGTGCCGATGTGCGGTGTGCCGTATCACGCGGCGCCAGGTTATATTGCGAAGCTGATCAAGGCCGGCCGGCGGGTGGCGATCTGCGATCAGACGAGCGAGGCGGAGCCGGGAAAAATCGTTTCGCGCGATATCACCCAGATCATCAGCGCCGGGACGGTGAGCGAACTCAACCTGCTCGATGCCAAACGCGCCAATTATCTCGGCGCGGTTTACGCCGAGAACGGCAACTTCGGGTTCGCCTATGCCGATCTGACCACGGGCGAGTTCCGCCTGACGCAGCTGCAAGATCGACAATTACTCTTCAACGAGCTGGCGCGGGTTGCACCGGCGGAGCTGTTGATCAGCGCCGAGCAAAAGGAACAGCTCGGCGGGATTGATCATGCGCTCGAGTACGACAGCTACGCGTTCCTGCCCGAGCACGCCAGCTTCACGTTGTGCGAGCATTTCGGGGTCAAATCGCTCGATGGCTTCGGTTGCGCGCACATGCCGCAGGCCATCGCCGCGGCCGGCGCAATCGTGCATTATCTCAAACATCAGCTCCGGCGAAAAATTGATCACCTGAGCTCGCTGCGGTGCGACGCGCCGGACGAATTGGTCGAGTCGCGCAGCGCACGCGATACGAGCCTGCTCGCCGCGCTTGATCGAACTGTGACGCCGATGGGCGCACGCAAACTGCGCGCGTGGATTTTGCAGCCGCTGCGCGATTTGACGCGGCTCGAATGTCGTCAGCAAATGATGACCGATCTTTTGCACGAGCCGGACGTGCTCGCGTCGATTCGCGCGGAGCTGAAGTCGATTCGCGACATCGAGCGCGCCATCGGACGGCTGAGTCAGGCATCTGGTAATGCGCGCGATCTGGTCGCGCTGAAGTTTTCACTGCAACAGATTCCCAAGCTCAAACGTGAACTGCAGAAGCTGATTGAGCGTGCGCAATTTGGTAGGGCGCGACCGCCGGCCGCGCCAAACATGGCCGAAGCAGACGGCGGGCTCGGCGAGCCCGCCCT
>QHPZ01000074.1:1918-3298 GCA_003219225.1 Verrucomicrobiota bacterium
TCGCGCTAAAAGCGGGCGGGATTTTCGGCGACGGCTACGATGTCGATCTTGACGAGCTGCGGCGCGGCTCGCGCGAAGGCAAAGACTGGATCAGCCAACTACAGGAGCGCGAGAGCGCCGCGACCGGGATCAAATCGCTCAAGGTCCGCTACAATTCGGTCTTTGGCTATTTCATCGAGGTGACGAAGGCGAACCTCGCGAACGTGCCGCCGCATTACACGCGCAAACAAACCACGGTCGGCGGCGAGCGTTTCGTCACGCCGGAGCTGAAAGAGATGGAGGCGAAGATCCTCGGGGCTGACGAGCGCGCGCGAAATTTGGAGTACGACCTTTTCCAAAAGTTGCGCGACGACGTATTGTCGCAGCTGACCGCGATTCAGCAAACGGCCGAGGCGATCGCGGTTGTCGATGTTATCTGCTCGTTGTCAGAAACCGCGCGACTGTTCAATTACTGCCGCCCCGTACTGGACCATTCACTGCGGCTCATGATTAGAGACGGTCGTCATCCGGTGCTCGATCAAAATCTCGTCGAAGAAAAGTTTGTCCCGAACGACCGGCAAATCGACTTACATCCGGCAGGTCGCGCTCATTGTCTTGATGGCGCAGATCGGCAGCTTTGTGCCGGCGGCAAGCGCCGAGATCGGCTTGGTCGATCGCATTTTCACACGCGTGGGCGCGAGCGACGATCTCGCCCGTGGCCAATCAACGTTCATGGTCGAGATGAATGAGACCTCAAACATCGTGAACAACGCGACCGAACGTTCCCTTGTGATTCTGGACGAGATCGGCCGCGGAACATCGACCTTCGACGGTTTATCGATCGCGTGGAGCGTGGCCGAATTTCTTCACGACAAAATCAAGGCGCGCACATTGTTCGCAACGCATTATCACGAGCTGACCAAGCTCGCCGAGGACCGCAAAGGCGTGTGCAACCTGAACGTCGCGGTGCGCGAATGGAACGAGCAAATTATTTTCCTGCGCAAAATCGTCCCCGGCGGCGCCGACAAAAGCTACGGCATCCAGGTCGCGCGGCTCGCCGGTTTGCCGAAAGAAATCCTGGATCGCGCCAAGGAGATCCTCGCGCATCTCGAAAAACCGGATACGGCGGCAACTGCGGAGAAGCCAAAGCGCAAGCGAACGACGGGCATGCCGCAATCCGAGAAACCGCAGATGGATTTGCTGTGAGGGTAGGGCGGGCGTCTCGCCCGCGATGCTCCGCATCTCGCGGAGCATTCTCGAAAGCGCCGGACGAGACGTCCGTCGCGGCGCGCGAGACGCGCGCCCTACCCTGCGACGACGCGCCGTTGCACCCGCGGTAGCCAGACAGCCGCGCCGTGAGGGACCACGTTGCGCCATCGGATATCGAAGCGCCAGAGGCCA
>QHPZ01000001.1 GCA_003219225.1 Verrucomicrobiota bacterium
AAAGCGGTCAAGATCGACAACTATCCGAGCGACGGTTGGCGTACGCCCCTCGATTCAACTGCGGCCGTGTCGCGCGGCAAAAATCGCGCGCCCCAAAACCAAAGCACCCCGGCGACGAGCATGCTTAACGACACAACGAAAAAACCAGCGCTCATGCTCCAGCGGTCGCGGATTGCGCCGATGAGCGGCGGCGAGATCGCGTCCCCGATGGCATGAATGATGAGGATATTCAACGCAAAAGCGGTCGCGCGCACACTGGGCATCGTGACATTTGCAAGCGCGGTGTTTGACGGGCCGGTGTTGAAGAAGAGAAAAAACACCGCAACGAAAAGGCAAACCCAGGCGGCGGGAAACCGAACGCAAAGTATGGCGATAGTGGCCGGGAAGGCGAGCAAAACGCCAACACCCGAAACCAGAAAATACGAGCTGGCGAAACGTTTGCGCAACCCATCACCGGCCCAGCCACCGAGAAGCGTCGCAAAGAACCCCGCGCTGGCGAGAATCGCACCGAACGTGAGATTAATGTGACCGAGCAGATTGGCACTGGCAGGAAACTCGTTGCCACGGTCCGAGTAGATGTAGTCGGGAACCCAGGCCGACATGCCGCCAATGGCGAAGGTGAGCGCGGTCATCGCGGCCGTATTGAGAACGTATGATGCATTGCGAGTGAGGCTGAGGTAATCATGCAATTTCGGCCGCTCCACAATCGCCAAACCGCTGCCTGACGTGCGCCGCGGATCACGCATGAACAAACATAGGAACGCCAGCAATAACCCCGGCGGAACCACCAAATAGAAAGCCCAGCGCCAACTGAGAAGGTCGGCGATCTTGCCTCCAAACGCGTAGCCCAACGCGCTGCCGACGGGCAAAGCGAGATAAAAATAAGCGAGCATGCGACCGCGCCGCTCCAGCGGGTAAAGATCGGAAATTATCGTCGGCGCCGCCGGACCGTAGCTGGCTTCACCAATTCCGACGAACGCGCGCGTGCAGAGCAAAACCGTAAACGAGACCGCCAGTCCCGACCACCCGCTGGCCACGCTCCAGAGTGCGACGCCGATCCCGATGAGCCACCAGCGTGAAAAGCGATCAGCCAACCATCCAAAGATTGGCGCCGCACACATGTAGCTGATCAGGAAAGCGGGGAATAGCCAGCCGGCTTTCTGAAACTGGTGGGGATCGCCGGCGAGAAAATCGTGCCTGATCCGCGGGAGAACTGCCGCTAGAATGTAGCGGTCAATGTAATTGAAAAGATTGATGGCGAGCAGCAGCGCGAGCGCCGTGCGCGCCCCGGCGCGCGCAGTTGCGGAACTGTTTGCCATCGACAAATGCCGATTGCAGTTGGCCGGGCGCTGATTGTAAATCACAAACATGCCGAGCATGTCCGCCACCGAACGCCTGCTGCACGCCATCGCCGGCCCAATCCTGCGCTGCCTTTATCGGGTGACGGCGCACGGCCTCGAGCATCTTCCGCGGGGCGGATTTCTACTTCTCCCCAATCACATCACCTGGATCGACGCGCTTGTCCTGCAACTGGCCTGCCCGCACCGCCCCATCCGCTACATCATAGACGAGGAATTTTACCGTAAGCCGCTGTTGCACCCATTTTTGCGGATCGTCCGATGCATTCCGATCGATATCCGTCATTCGCATTCCGCGGTGCGTGCCGCGACGAAACGGATCGCCGAAGGCGAAATCGTCTGTCTGTTTCCGGAAGGCCAGCTCGAACGCGCGGGGACGCTGTTGCGGTTGCGCCGCGGTTACGAGCTGATCGCGCGTCATGCGAACGCGCCGGTGGTGCCGGTTTGGCTGGACCGGCTGTGGGGCTCGATTTTTTCCTTCCAAGGCGGGCGGTTCTTTACCAAGTGGCCCAAAGAAATTCCATATCGCGTGAGTGTCGCATTCGGCAAACCGCTCGAGGCGCGCGCGGCGGACATCGCGACCGTGCGCGAAGAATTGCTCAAGCTCGGGGAGTTTTGTTACAGGCGCCGCCCGGCCTTAGATCGACATCTCGCCGAGGACTGCGTCCGCGGACTAAAACGCCGGCGATTTTCGACTGCGGTCGTTGATGGAACCGACAATACCGCGCTCGCTCGCGCAAAACTACTCGGCGCAGCTGCAGCGTTGAGCCGTTTTCTGCGACGCAATTTCCCAGATGAACGTATCGCGATCGTTTTGCCGGCCAGCAAAGGTTCGATGCTGGCAAATCTGGCGGTGACACTCGCCGGCAAAGTCCCGGTGAACCTGAACTTCACGATGGGACGCGCGGCCAACGAGTCCTGTTGCAAGCGCGCCGAGCTGCGCGTCGCAATTTCCGCCTCGCAGTTCATGGATCGGGTGAAAGACTTCCCATGGCCGCAGCGGGTTTTGAAACTGGACGAGCTGATGCCGCGGCTGAAACCGCAGATTCTTCTCTGGTGGTTGATGTCGATCTTGTGCCCGACGTTCGCTCTCCTGCGCCTGCTGGAGATTCCAAAGAACGGCGGTCACGCCGAGGCGGTTTTGCTTTTCACCAGCGGAAGCACCGGTGAGCCCAAGGGCGTGGTGCTGAGCCATCGCAACATCGTCGGAAATGTCTCCCAATTTCGCGACTTGCTCGACGCCAAACGCGACGATGCGATCCTGGGCTCGCTCCCGTTTTTCCACAGCTTCGGCTGCACGGTAACGCTTTGGTATCCGCTGATCGAAGGGGTGCGCATCGTCACGTATCCCAATCCGCTCGAGGTCGCGAAGACCGCTGCGCTCGTCGCACGATACAGGCTGACGCTGCTGCTGGCCACGCCGACGTTTTTGCGCGGCTATTTGAGAAGAGCAGAGCCACACCAGTTACGCAGCCTGCGTCTCGTCATTACCGGCGCGGAAAAATTGCCACTCGATCTTGCCAAAGCGTTCAGGGAGCGGTTCGAACAACGCGTGTTTGAAGGCTACGGGGAGTCGTCTCGGTTCGGTCGGCAAAATGGCGCCGGGCATCGCCGCCGAGATTCGCGAGCCGGAAACTGAGCGCAAACTTTCGCTGCACGAAAGCGGCATGCTTTGGCTGCGCGGGCCGAACATTTTCGAAGGCTACCTGCACGACGAGAAACGCACGACCGAAGTCTTACGCGACGGCTGGTTCAAGACCGGAGACATCGGCCGGTTCGATGAAGACGGCTTTCTTTTCATCGAAGGACGCTTGTCCCGCTTTTCAAAAATCGGCGGCGAAATGGTGCCGCACGAATCCGTCGAATCGAAAATTATTGATCTCCTCGATCTCGCCGGCCGAGACGAACGCGCCATCGCCATTGTCGGTGTGCAGGATGAGGCCAAGGGCGAAGCGCTCGTCTTGCTCAGCGCCGTAGATGTCGATCTTAGCCAGCTACGTGACAAACTTCGCGACGCCGGTGTCCCGAACCTTTGGATCCCAAAAAAGATCTGTCGCGTCGATGCCATCCCGGTTCTCGCCTCGGGTAAACTGGATTTAAAAACCTGCCAGCAGCTCGCGGCGTCATGTAACGAATGAAACCGACAGCGTCTTACATCGTTTGCTCTGTTCAAAGGAGCGGAACGCACTTGCTTGGGAGCATTCTGCGAAGCACGAGTGTGGCCGGCCGTCCCGGTGAATATTTTCTTTGTAAGCGCGGCGAGACATGGGAGAAGCGTTGGGACAGTCCATCGCGCGCCGCTTATCTCGAACGCGTGTTCCGCCAGGCCAACCTATTTCCAACGAATGGTTCGAATGCTGCATGAAGTTCCGGCTTACCAGGACCTCGATCACTCGGAAGTGCTCGCGGCCGTTTTTAATCGGCCCAAATATATTTGGATGCGCCGGCGCGACCGCGTCCAGCAGGCGGTGTCGTGGGTGATCGCGGCGCAGACGGAAATCTGGAGCCAAACACCGGGCGACCAAACTCGGACTGCTGTGCCACTGCACTTCAACTTTGAAAAGATTGATCAGCGCTACAATCAGATTACGGAGAACGAGCAAAGTTGGGAGAACTACTTTGGTCAAAACCGCCTTGAGCCGTTCGTTCTCTTTTACGAAGACGTGAGCGCGTCCCACCGCGCTACGGCCGAACGCGTCCTGGAATTTTTAGCAGTGCCGTTTCCGGCAGGGCTCGAATTGCCAGCACCGACCGTCGAGAAACAAGCGAGCGCGATGTCAGAGGAATGGGCGGCAGCGTACCTGGAGCAAAAAGCGAAGCTGAAGCGGGCAACAATGACGAAGCTCGAATGACGAATGACGAATTAATGACGAAGCCCGAAGGCCGAAAGAGAACAGCCACGCCACGTTCGTCATTCGGATTTCGGAATTCCTTCGACATTCGACACTCGTCATTTGTCATTGCTTTTCACACCGTCGCGAATCGCCTCGCCGCTTTGTTCATGAAGCTGCTCTTCGGTTCCGCCGCGCGCGTGCATGTGTTGCGGGCAAAAAATGCAAATCGGACCGACGGCTTTCTCTTGGCCTCAAATCACATCAGCCATTTCGACCCGTTTATCATTTCGTCGGTGGTGCGGCGAAAAATCGACTGGATGGCAATGGCCGAATTTTTCCCGCTCCCGATGGTGGGTTGGTTTTTGCGCGCCGTCGACGCGTTCCCGGCCGCGCGCAATCGCGCTGACCGCGGCACGATACGAACTGCGATTGAAAGATTAAAAGCCCACCGCGTGGTCGGCGTTTTTCCCGAGGGCGGCATTCGGAATGGCGCGAGCTCGCTGCTGCAAGGCGCGCCAGTTCGGCCCGGCGTGTCCACCCTTGCGCACATTGCCGGCGTGTCAGTATTGCCGTGCGTGATTCTTGGGAGCGATCGCCTTTACAACGCTAGGCGCTGGCTGCCATTTCGACGAACGCCCGTTTGGCTCGCGTTCGGTGAGCCGATCCCATGTCGTTCGGAGTTGCCGAAATCGAACGCGCGTGAGCGGATCGAGCGCGAACTCAGCGCCGCGTTCCAAAAACTTTATCTCGAGTTGCGCGAAAGATTTCAGCTCAACCTCGATGATCTTCCTCACTCGCCACAGGAACGAATGGTAGGGACACCGCGCGCTAATGCCAGTCCGGCTCGGACCGTCCGCGGTCGGCGCAGCGCGCCGACCCTGCCTTTGCGACGATTCGCCGCTCGTGGAGTCGATTCGCTCATGTGCGCATCGATGAACATTCTGCAGATGCGCCATCGGCTGCATACCAACAGCCGCGACGAGATGGAGGCATACGTCGCGGCCTGTGAAACGATGTCGCCGCACGAATATTATGCCGCGCCCCACGATGTCGATCTTGTGCGGGCCTGCGGCAACGGTGCGACGATTAGCTGGCGCAGCCCGATCACCACTAAATTTCCCGCGAACAACACGGCACGCGCGGATTTCTTTTCCTGCGCCAACGGGCCGAGCGCTCCAACTTTGCTGATCCTGCATGCATTGTTGTCGGCTACTCACATTGGCTACCGCCGTTTAGCGGCTCATTTCAATGCGCTCGGCTGGAACGCGTGTTTCGTGCATCTGCCCTACCACTATTCGCGTGTGCCGCGCGGGTATTGGAACGGCGAGCTGGCCATCACCGCCGATCTCATCCGCAACGCCGAAGGACTGCGCCAGGGCGTGATGGAGGTGCGCCAGTTGATCGCGGCCTTGCGCGAGCGCGGCTCACACGAGTTCGGCGTCCTCGGCGTGAGCTACGGCGGCTGGATCGGCGCATTGCTCGCGATCGTCGAGCGCGATTTGCGTTTTGTTGCTTTGATGGGGCCGATCGTGAACGTCGAACACGCCATCTGGCAAAACCGCGCGTCCATTTTCATGCGTCGGCAACTGCGCCGCGCGAACATCGAACCTGCGCTCGTCGCGCGTCATTTTCATCTCAGCTCGCCGATGCACAATCAACCGCTGTGCAATCCAGAGCGCGTGCTCTTCGTTTCGGGTGAATTCGATTTGATCTCGCGCCCCCAAGATATCGAGGAAATTCACCAAAAATGGGCCGGCTCGGAACTGCTCCGCGTCCGCCAGGGGCATTTCGGCTATCGAATGCTGCGCGAAACCGTGGCGCGGCTAAAGCAACGACGTCTGATAGATGCAAACTTGACGGCTTAAAGCCGTCGAGTTTGCGCTCGGCTGTCATTAACACCTGGTTTTAGCCAAGTGCGTCGGCCAGACAATAGGGGTGAAGCATTTGCCACGGCAGGAGCACCGCGCTGAAGCGCAGTGTTAATGAAACGCATCATCGCGAGATTTACTCAGGCTCACTTCATTCCAACAAATTCCAGCGCTGGCTTGAGTCCTTCGAACGCAGCTTCGGCGAGGACATTGTGGCCCTCCACTGAAGCATGCCAGCCGTCGATCGCGTGCAGCAATTCGGCGCGGCTGAGGTCGGCGTCGGCTAACGCGTCCGAATATCGCAGTTGAACATTGCTCCCCTCATCGCGATCGCGATTGACCGCGTGGATGAGCGCGCGGAGTTCATCATTCACCATGCGCGCCAGGCGCACCAGGTTCTGGCGGTAAGCCGGGTGGAACGACCGGAGATATCTGTAGGTCGTTTCCAGATACGGATATAAACGCCGGTCCTGCTCGCGGCGGCGCTCGGCCTCGGCCCGGCCTTGGAAGTAGGCCGCAAAATTGACCAGCCCGTAAACCACAACCGCGACGCGGTGATGCTGGCTCCGCGCAAAATCGACAACTCGTCGCAGTTGCGGCGCGAAGTTCTGCCGAAACTCCTGTGCCTGTCGTTGTAAACGAGCATCCGGCTGCGCGAGCTCGCCGGGCGGACAGCGCCACGCCCAATCGACGTTGTTATGGCCGATCGAAATGAGGATGAGATCGGGAAAGCGTCGCGCCGCGAGCAACTGGCTCACTTGCCCGGAAAAATTCCGCGTCCCGAGAACGCGACGAAAAACATTCTGCCACTCGCCCTCGTGATCGACCAGCGCGCCGACGCCAGCGTATTCCATCGCCACAAAGGGCGTGAATTCCTCCAGACGTTTCGAGACGCTCTGGATCGCATCCGGGGATTGATCCATGTCGAGAAACCAATTGCGACCGGAGCAGCGGCGGGTTCGCCAAAATGTGCTGAAGACCGACGAGATGTAGATGCCCATGCAGACACTGTCGCCAAGCATGCCGACGTGCGGCAGCCGCGCGATCAGTGCGCCTCGTGTAATTTCACCGCGCCGATAGGCCGCGTAATCCGGATGAAAACGCGAACTCGGCTCAGCGATTCGCTCCAGAAAATTGGCGGGAACGATGCAAACGCAGCCCATGAGCAGCGATCGTGGATTGTCGATCTTCTAATCCAGCCAATTCAGCGCGTCGAGCACGCGGCGAAACTCCGCGTCGTCGGCTGAGAGCGCGGGCAACCATTCGCCGATCGGCTCGCGCTTCCACCAGGCGCGGTCGCCCATCGGCGCGAAACGGTAGCGATAAAGTCGTGCCCGAATGTAGCGGGGCGGCGCCGTCGCAAATGGATTGTTCGCGATCAGTGAGAGCGCGCCGGGATCATTATGCAGAAGCTTCCAGACAAAATGAAGCGTCCACGGGTACTCCGCTGGTGACGCCACGCTGGCATGCGATTGGGATCGCCCGGCTTCGCCTTGAACTCGTACTCCTTCCACTTCGTGTCCCCGGTGATGACGGTGTCGTCTGTTCCTTGAAAAATGATCTCATCGCGCTCCCGCCCGACCGTGCCAAACGCGCCGTAGGTGTTCACCAGATCGAGCGGATCGAACGAGTAATTCATTAACTGCCGGCCGGAGGCGAGATTGAGCACGGGCGAGATACTCAAGTACGCGACGAGGACCGCGAGCGCGACCGTGATACCATTGCTGATCCGTGACGGCTGAGATTGCTCGGCCGCTTTTTCCGCACGCCTAACGAGTCGCTCGGGCAAAACGCGGCGCAGAAAGGTATCATCGAAACAGGCGAGAAACGGAATGATCGTGAGATAGTTCAGGAACGACAGGTTCCCGCTGATGATCAGGAAAATTTGAAACGACACCAGAAGCGCGCCAGCTATGTGGCGTGCCGTTCGCGGCCCAAAGGAAAACCATGGCACAACCAGCTCGACGAAGTGGTTCCAGAGCGTTTCCAGTTTGTGAAACCATGAGGGCGCGAAATGCAGATATCGGCTGATCGGATTTGGGATGGGCTGCGTTTCGTAGTGATAGAACATGCAAGTGAGATCGCGCCAGCAGGAGTCGCCGCGCATCTTGATCAGGCCGGCGCCGACCATGATGCGAAATCCGAGCCAGCGGAAAAGCCAGATGACCAGGATCGGCGGGCGACATTTTGGAAATGGCCGCGCGTCGATAAGCGGACAAAGAAAAATCGCCAAGAAACCGGTCTCGAGGAGTTGGATTTCCCAGCCGTAGCCGTACCAAATCTGGCCAATGTGGACGATCGACATGTACATCGCCCAGAGGACCGTAAGCAGGATCGCGTTCGCGTAACCGCCGAGCACGACGAGCGAGAGAGCAAATCCCGTCCAAGCAAAGATCGACAATCCGTGGTCGGAAATCCCAAACCAGAACAGCGTCGGGACATTGAGCATTCCGGCGGCGCGCGAACCCGCTTCGTGTTCGATAGCTGCGAGATAATGTGTAGCCGGGGTGAGACCGTGCGCACCGATCAACGGCATCAATTGATTGGCCGTAACCAGGAACGCGACCGCGTAAACGAACCCGAGCAATCGGAGAATGACAAAGCGCGTTAGCCAATAGGAATTGCCGAGAGCAAAAAGGTTTTCGGGAAAATCGCTCGGTTGGTTCATTAACGCGGATCGAGAACGTCGAACGCTGAACGCCGAACGTCCAACGTCGAATTGAGCAGCAAAACAGGCGTGCCAGGGGGAGATTCGAACTCCCGACCAACCCCGAAAGCTTTCGGGGCTGCTCTATCGCTGCAAATAGTAAATTGCCAGCCTTGGATTTTTCTTCCGTTTCAGTGCCCGCTCCAATTCCCGAGCTTCGCGAAGTGTCGGGGTTTCTTTTTTGGCGAAGATCTCAAGTTTCTCTCCAAGTCGCTTCGTTTCGCGGTGTGCCCGCGCAGATGCTGGGCGAATCGAGCGTGAAGATCGATGGCTGAACCGATGTAGTGTCGACCCGTTGAGCCTCGAAGGATATAAACCCATGCCATAGCAAAGTTGCCAGGGGGGAGATTCGAACTCCCGACCAAGGGCTTATGAGTCCCCTGCTCTACCACTGAGCTACCCTGGCGAGAGCGACAAAGGTTCATCGCCCCACCGAAGCTTGTCAACGCAATCACCTGCGCGATTGCGATGATCCAGTTTTATTCTTTCTTCGTCAGGTAGGGCGCCAGTTGATTGCGATCACCGCGAATTGCTGCCATGAACAAGACCCCGTGCTGCTGCTGCACGGCGCCGCTCCATCCCTCCTGCTCGACAAGGCGCCAGTCGGAAAAATCGGGCGCCGTTCCCGTTTTCGGATCGCGTTCGGCGGGGAAGAGAAAGAACTGCATCCGTTTTTGCGTCACCCAGATCTGTGCGACCCGACCGGCTTCCTCGTCGTCGAAAACGCGGCAGCCAAGCGTCTGGAAATCGCCGAACTCCGGCGGCACTTCGTAGTGCTCGAGGTTGTGCTTCATAAAAAACAGATCCGCTCAAAAGCCGGCGCGCTTTGCTCGAGCCGGGAAAATCGTGGAGATGCTCGACAAACTTGATCACGAACACGCTCGCGATCACGACAAGCGCGATGCCAATCGCAGCCACGGCAGGATTTTTCGCGGCTCTTTTCCAAGTCCACTTTGGCCGCGCGATCAGTGCTTCACTCGAAAACCAGGCGGCGATCTCCGGCGGAATGGGCAGATCGCGGACCAACCTGGCCACGACGCGATCGAACTCCTGCTGGTTTTTGAATTCCGTCGACTTGCCCGCGCGGGCGATCGCCGCGCGCATGGTGCGATCGTCGATCCGACGCTCGCTAATCGGGGCACAAGCGACCAGCAGTCGGTCGCGCCGAGACAGACGCACCACCATTATGTCAGCTCCTCCATCGGCACGACGCTGTTCAGCCAGGCTTGAAACTGGCGCCGTGCCGAAAGCAGCAATTGCGAGAGCTCGGCTGTCTTCAGCTCGGTCACCTTCAGCAGATCGCGATGGCTGAATTCGCCCAAATAAAAAAGGGCGAGCGCAGTTCGTTGCGGTTCCGGTGCGGCTGAAATCCAGATCGCGAGCTGATTAGCATCGATTTGCAACACCTGATCGGCTGCCGCTGGCGAAAGCTCTTCCTGCGGAAGATCGACATTTTCGGGCTGCAGCCCCTGTTCGCTCGCTTCCAGGCAGCGGCCGCGCGCCTCACGATAAAGCCAGAAACGATCTGCTCGTGTTTCCGCTTCGCCAGCCCGCTCCGTCGCGGCGCGCAATGTCGCCTCGAAAACCTCGCGCGCTTTCTGCGCCTCGCCCAGCATTAAGAAACAAAAGCGATAAAGCTGAGGAAGATTATCTTTCGACTCCGGCACTCCGGCCACCCTTCCATTGCAAAAATTTCGCCGCATATTACGCGACTCGACTAGATCGACAAGCGCGGATGTCGATCTCCCGCGAGGGACTTCCGGTCTGGGGAGCCCAGGCTGCTAGCCTGCGGGTCGAGATTTACGAGAAACGCTCGATTCGCCGCGCGGCTTCGTCGGCGTTCTCGCGGCTGTTGAACGCGGAGAGGCGGAAAAATCCTTCTCCCTGTGCGCCAAAGCCGCTCCCGGGCGTAATGATGATATTCAGCTCACTCAGCATCCGGTCGAACATTTCCCAACTCGTTAGGCCGGCCGGTGTTTTGATCCAAAGATAAGGCGCGTTCACGCCGCCGTGGACTTGCATTCCAGCCGCCGCGCACGCGTCGCGTAGGATTTTCGCGTTTGCCATGTAGTGCTCGATCAGCGCGCGAACCTGTTTGCATCCCTGCGGCGAATACAATGCTTCGGCGCCGCGCTGGACCGGATAACTCACGCTGTTCGATTTTGTGCTCCAACGACGTTGCCAGAGCGGATGCAACGGCAACTTTTTTCCCGATTCAGTGCGCGCGAGCACGGTCTTCGGCATCACGGTGAATCCGCAGCGCACACCGGTGAAGCCGCCGTTCTTGGAAAAACTGCGGAACTCGACCGCGCATTCACGCGCGCCGGGGATTTCGAAGATTGAATGTGGGATCTCGGGCTGCGAGATGTAGGCCTCGTAAGCGGCGTCGAACAAGAGCAGGACATCGTGCGCTCGCGCGTATTCGACCCATGCAGCGAGCTGCTCAGGTCTCGCAGCGGCGCCGGTCGGATTGTTCGGAAAACAGAGGTAAACTACATCGACATGTTCCCCGCCGCGGCGGGGCGGCTCGGGGACGAAATCGTTTTCGATCTGCCTTCGTAGCTCCCGTCCTTGCGCGCCGGCCCGCTGTGACCGGCCATCACATTGGTGTCGACATAAACCGGATAAACCGGATCGGGAACCGCGACTTTATTTTGGTCGCCGAGGATATCGAGAATGAAACCGCAATCGCATTTCGATCCGTCGGACACGAAAATCTCGTCGTCGGCGATGTCGATCTTGCGGTCGCGATAATCGTGCTGGGCAATTGTCGATCTTAGGAACTCGTAGCCCTGTTCGGGCCCGTAACCGCGAAACGTTTCGCGATGGCCGAGTTCTTCCACCGCATGCTTCACTGCCTCGATCGCGGCGCGCGGCAGCGGCTCGGTCACGTCGCCGATGCCGCAGCGAATCAATCTTTTTGCCGCCTCCGGATTCCGCTCGCAAAACTCGCGAACGCGCCGAGCGATCTCGGGAAAAAGATAGCCAGCCTGCAGCTTGAGATAATTTTCGTTTAAGTACGCCATGGAGGGACGCGCTCCGTCGCGTCCGACGAATTAATGGGACGACACAGAGGTCGTCCCGCCACTGTCACGCGATTCCGATCAGTGGTCTTAGTAATTCTTCGCTACCGCGTCCCAATTCACAACGTTCCACCAGGCTTTGATGTAATCGGGTCGACGGTTTTGGTATTTGAGATAGTAGGCGTGTTCCCACACGTCCAAGCCCAGAATCGGCGTGTTGCCATCCATTAACGGACTGTCCTGATTGGGCGTCGACGTCACTTCGAGTTTGCCGCTTTTGTTTTTGATCAGCCAAACCCAGCCGCTGCCAAATCGCCCCGCACCGCCCGCGGCAAATTTTTACTTAAACGCGTCAAAGCTGCCGAAGGTGGATTTGATGTCATCGGCCAGCTTGCCTTTCGGTTCGCCGCCCGCATCCGGTCCCATGATTTTCCAAAAGAAGGAATGGTTGGCGTGGCCGCCGCCGTTGTTGCGCACGACTGTGCGTATGTTTTCCGGGACCGCATTGAGATCGCTGATCAAATCTTCCACCGATTTCTTCTCGAGATCGGTGCTGATGTAAGTCTGGTGATGCTTGGTGTGATGGATCTCCATCGTCTGCGCGTCGATGTGCGGCTCCAAAGCATCGTAAGCATAGGGTAATTTCGGTAATTCGTAAGCCATAGAAATCACGTTAGGCCGCGCAGAATCGCGGTCAATTGTTGGTCGGGACGCCGCGCTGCGTCGTCCGGTGGGCGCACCGCACCGACGCTACCGATCGCAGCGATAGAAGCTCGATCGATCGCCTTTGCCGCTGCGAGAGTTTACGTAGGTGGCGAAGGCGAGGAGCGGGAAATTTTGGCGGTACATGTCGTACTTGAGATAGAAAACTCTCGGGAACCCGGTGCCGGTGATTTGCGGTTCGTCCCATGTGCCGTCGGGCTTTTGCCGGCTCAAAAGGAAGCGCAGACCGCGCTGGATACTGCGCCGGTCGAGATCGCCACAGGCGCAGATGCCCATCACGGCCCAGGCCGTTTGGGACGCGGTGCTCTCCCCTCTGCCTTTTAGCTCGCGCGTGTCGTAGGACGCGCACGTTTCGCCCCAGCCGCCATCTTCATTTTGGCAACTCTCCAGCCAATCACGGCCGCGCAGGATCCAATCCTGGCTCACGTCCTGGCCGACAGCGCGCAAGCCGCGCAACACCTGCCACGTACCGTAAATGTAATTAACGCCCCAACGGCCGTACCACGAACCATCGTCTTCTTGAGTGTCGATCAAGTATTGAATCGCGTCGCGCACGCAGGATTCCTCGGCCTCGAACCCGATGTAGCCGAGCAACTCGAGCATGCGCGCGGTCAGATCGCTGCAGGTCGGATCGAGGATCGCGTTGTGATCTGCGAACGTCATGTCTTCGAGCCAGCGCGTCGTCACGTCCTTATCGAACGCAGCCCAGCCGCCATCGCGGCATTGGAAACTCAAGACCCAATCGAGGGCGCGGCCGAACAATTGCTCGAGTGATTCTCGGTCTTTCGGCCGAATCAGCCGCAGCGCCATCAGCACCATCGCGGTGTCGTCCGTGTCTGGATAATAAACGTTGTTATACTCGAACGCCCAGCCGCTCGCTTCGGGATGCGGATTGTTCATCGCCCAATCGCCGCGGATCCGCACCTCTTTGTTGACGAGCCACTCAGCCGCTTTTTGCAACGCCGGATGCGCCGCGGGCACACCGGATTCGACGAGTGAGATCACGCTGATCGCGGTGTCCCAGACCGGCGAGAGACACGGCTGGATCCGAAAATCGTCCGGGTCGTCAACGAAGAGCCCGGCGAAATCTCTCCGCGCTTTGTCGAAAATCGGGTGCCTCTTTGAATAGCCAAGCGCGCGCAACGCGATGAGCGAGTTGAGCATCGCCGGGTAGACTGCGGCCAACCCATCGCTGCCTTCGCCGATGCGCTCGACCATCCAGCGTTCCGCCTCATCCAGGGCAACGCGGCGCAGCGGTCGCACCGGCAGATTGTCGATAAATTTAAGGACGCGATCGGCGCGGAGGAAAAAATTTCGCCACGTAAAAAAGCGCGAGTCGCGCGGAAGTGTGAAATCCTTGTGCTCGGTGCCGAGCGGATAGAGCTCGTGCAGTTGTTTGAGCCCCGGCAACTCCCGGGTCGGTTTAAAATGGTTAATGATCGCAAGCGGCACGAGCATCGCCCGGCTCCACGATGACATCTTGTAGATGTTGAACGGCGCCCACGGCGGCAGAAGCACCATCTCCACGAGAATGGCGGGCAGATATTTCCAGGGAAACTGTCCGAGCAACGCGAGGTAGAGTTTGCTGAAGGTGTTCAGCCGCGGGATGCCGCCGAGCCGCAAAATGTTCGCGCGCGCCTCGGCCATGAACGGCGCATCCGGCGAATAACCGGCCAGCTTGAGCGCGAAGTAAGCCTTGACCGACGCGTTGATCTCGCTGGGCCCGCCGTAGTAAATGTTCCAGCCGCCGTTGGGCAATTGGTGTTTAAGAATGTGGCGGACGCAACGTTGCTGAAGTTCTTCGTCGACTTCGCCGAACCAGTGCATGAACAAGACGAAGTCGGAGCAGAGGGTGCTATCGACGATCAACTCGCCGCACCAATGACCGTCCGGCCGCTGCTGCCGGAGCAGGTTTTCCTGCGCGCGCTTGATCGCGTGCGCAATCTCGGTGTCCGCCGCCGCGTAGGCCGGCGCGACATCCGGCGCCGCGCTTGGTAATGCGATGACGTCAGTGGAACGACTCATAAAAACTCGATCTTAGCCTAACGAGTCGGCACTGTCGATCTTACGATGCCTGCGCGGACGCCGCCTGCGCGTTTTTGCCCGTTAGATGACCGTTGCCGCAGCTCACACCATTGAACACGGCGATCTCGCTGCCGTTGCTTCTCGTTTTCGGTTTCGATCCGAAATTGAACTTGATGTTTTTCCAGGTGTCGCCGCGCTGCGATTGGAGCCCGAGAGTGGCGGTCGGCTCGTAACCGCAATGGACCATGCAATTTTCGCAGCGACTGTCGCGTGCGACGCCGTTGACCACGCCGTATCGCTCCCACTCCGTTTTCTCCAGCAGCTCGGCGTAGCTCGAGTAGTGGCCGTCCGTCATCAGGTAGCACGGGCCTTTCCAGCCCCGAATGTTGCGCGTGGGAATAGCCCAGGCCGAGCAGGTGAGATCGCGTTTGCCGGCAAGGAATTCGAAATAGATCGGTGTGCCGAAAAAGATGTAGCGGTTCATCCAGTCGTCGATCTTCCGGAATTTCTCGATCGTCATCTCGCGGGTGAGAAAGAAATTTTCCGGCCGCAGGTTGAGACGCTTGATCATGTCCTTTTTGGCGGCGTCATAGTCATAGCCCGGCGTGATCGTGTGCCCATCCACGCCGAGGTCAGCGAGATAATCGAACATCTGCTCAACCTCATGCATATCGGTCTCTTTATAGACGGTGGTGTTCGTCGCGACCTGATACCCCAGGACCTTCGCCATCTTGATGGCGAGAATGCATTCCCTGAACACGCCTTCGCGCTCGACGATGAGATCGTGAGTCCGCTCGCTCCCGTCGAGATGCACGTTCCAATACATCCATTTGTTAGGCGCAATCGTCGGCTTGACTGGATCTTTCGGGCCTTTCCGGATCTCCGCCGCGTCTTTCTCGCTGAGCAGGCCTTTGCCTAACAAGATGTCGATCTTGCGCTCGATCTCGTTGCGTTTCCCGTTTTGACCTTCGCTCAATTCTTTCGCCAGCCATTCGCGCATTTTTTTGCGCATGAACATGGCGTTCGTGCAGATGTAAACGATCCGTTTTTGCGCCAGCAACCCGTTCACCAGCGCTTCGATGTGCGGGTAAATGAGCGGTTCGCCGCCGCAAATCGAGATCATCGGGGCGTTGCATTCCTCCGCCGCGCCGAGGCAATCTTCCAGGCTCATCATGTCCTTGAGCGAGGTGGAATACTCGCGGATCCGCCCGCAGCCGGTGCAAGTGAGGTTACAGGTATGCAGCGGCTCGAGCTGCAGAACGGTGGCGAACTTCTTCGTGCCGCGCAGTTTGTGCCCGATGATGTAGCCCGCGATCTTGGTGGTGAGGGCGAGCGGAAATCTCATAAAGCCGTGGACAGTAGTGAAGTCGGCGGAGGTGTCAACGCCTCAGCGCCACTTCATATTAGACGCCAATCCGCCGAAAAATTCGAGTAAAACATCCGCGACCTCGACAGACTTCGGCAGTTGAATAGATTGAACGTAGAATGGGCGGAAAATTAGAACCGAATTAACATGAAAAAATTACTGGCATTAATATCCGCGGTATCCGCGGCCGGTCTGTTCGGCTGCGCGCAAGAACCAGAACAAGTTACCGTCGCAAATGTCCACTATCCGTACAGCCGTTACTCGACCACGACTGAGACTTGGGGCCGACCGAATCCAGCGTATGCGAACTGGACGACTGCGCAGTTACAGAAACAGCGTCTCGAACTATACGCCATGGTCCCGCAAGGCCAGGACCGGCACGGTGTTCCCTTCTACATTTACCAAGGAGTGCCGCTGCGCCAGCAGGACGAACTCAAAGCGATCGAGGTCGAGTTGAACCGGCGTTATCAGGCTGGCGACAAGAGCGCGAACCTTCAAGAGGCATGGCCTTCGGCGCGCCGGCATAGTAGCGCTACTCCGGAAGTTTTAGGGCTCCCCTGAGCCGCTTAATTTGCCGGCAAGCCGGGCAGGAGCGGAGGGAACAGGAATTGCGCGCCACGGACCCGACGCGTGTCGCGAGCTGCTAGGTTGCGAGTCGCGCGATCCGCAGCGCGTTGTAAATGACGTCGATTAGCGCCAGGCAAATCAATGCGGCGCCGTAAACCGAGGGAAACGCCCAACGGCGCGCTCGGATGACAAACGCGTCGTCTGTTCCGAGGCAGCGGACAACCGCTGAGCCAACGAACATGAGCGGAAGAAACAGCGACAGAATAAATCTACTGTCCGTCACAACCGCGCCGTACCACGCGTACAAGAGCGCGTAGGCGCCGAAGAATAAAAGGCAAAACGCGCCCGCAAACGGCGTTTCCGCAATCAATCGGCGCGCGCGCTGAGGCTGCCTTGCTGCCGCTACACCGATCGCCAGGATAACGAATACGGCAAACTTGTAATACCCCGCCGGCTTGGCGCTCCGGGTCACCAGAGTTTTCAGTCCACGCAGCAAGCGCTCAGCAATCTGAGCGGGCGAATGTTCGCGCCAGTACTTCGCCGGCGACGGCACGTGATCGGATGCAACGTTGCCACTACGCCACGCTTCAGTGAAGGCGAGCGCTTCCGGCCAGGAATCGCACCATATGTAATAGGCCGAGTTCACGTTGAAGAAGTAATGGCCATGGAGTTGTTTGCTCGTCCGCTCGTACGGGAAAACGACCACGCCGAAAGCGCCGAGCACAAGCAGCAAGTGGCCAAGCCGTTGAGCGACTTCAGCTAAGCGCGCGCGGCGGCATTCCCAAATCGCCTGCGCCAAAAATACGGCTGCCCAAATCGCAATCGTCGGTAGCATCGACGCCTTCGTCAGGTAAGCCACGGCCGTCACGATGCCGGCCGAAATCCCGATCCACCAGCGCGGCGCGATCAACATTTGCAGCAGAAGAACGAACGCGCACAAGCCGAGAAAATAATATAGCGGCTCCACCTGCACTGTGGCAGCGCGATAGACAAACACCCCAAACGCCGCAACCACGAGCAAGGCGACGGCAAGCAACCCAGCCAAGAACCGGCGCAGAATCAGAAAGAGCAAGGCCAGCAGCAAGATCGATAAGTTGATGTTGAACGACTGTGCGCGAGCGAGGAATTCCGCGTCCGTCATGCCGCGCCGGTAAATGAGCGAGAACAGAAAGGGGAAAACCGGCATTCGATTGCGATCACCGGTGACCGCGTAGTTGGTCTCGCGCATGCTTCGCGCGTAGTTGAGATATGCAGCTTGATCAGCCCGGTTCAGCGGCGTTGGGTCGACCTCTCGTCGGGCATGCGCTTCCCACCCGTAAAGCGCAAGGACCCAAATCACCACCAGCGTGAGGCCGGGAGCGCAATGATTTTGGAGACGCCGCGCAAGCCTTGTCTGCCCATCCAGCGGGAAAAACGTTCGGCATTGCACAAGGCGGCTGCGACGAGCGCGAGATTCACAAGTAGTGAGAGCAGCGTGAAGAATAGGCCGACCGAATCGACAAGGATGAGCAGCGCAGTGAGCAAGGCCGGCCCCGCAATCAACGGCATCCCGAGCGGCACGACGCCGAATTCGTCGCTGCCGCCGCGGTCCTGTGGCCCGATGCTGACGATCTCGCGCACCGCGAGTACCAGCAAGATCAGGCCGCCGCCGACCTGGAAATCAGCCACCGTGATGCCGAGCGCCGCGAAAATGAACCGACCCAGAAAAATAAAACCGACCGCGATCACGAGCGCAGTGAAAATCCCGAGAAACGCCTGGCGTCGTCGATCTTCGTGCGACGCGCTCGAGCCGAGCCCCATGAAAATGGCGACCAGCCCGATCGGATCGATTGCGACAAACACGGGAATGAAAGCGAGCAGGAAAGTTTTCAGCACCAGCTAGTTTAGCGGCGGTCGTTGGCCGCCGCCCGAATATTTGCGGCAGTTAGAGACCGCCGCTACAGAAGAACATGAAAATTTTGGCTTTGTCGATCTTGTGTGCGGTCGCCATTGTCGATCTTGGCGCGGCGGAAATGAAAACCGCGGACGATTTCCGCGCCGCCGCAGAGAAAGCCAACGCCGTGTTGACGGTTCCTGAGTGGGAGCAAACCCCGGGAGCGGTTGAAAAGGCGATGAACGATGCAATCGCCACCGCCAACAAGGCGCTCGATCAGATCGGCCAACAGGACCTCAATAACGTGACGTTCCAAAGCACGGTCGGGGCGCTTGATGACCTGACCTACAAAGCAAACCTTCAGGCAAACAAAGCCACCATCATCAAGGAAACGAACACCGACGGCGGCATGCGCGCCGCGGGGAAAAAGGCGGTTAAAAGGTTCCAAGACTGGGCCGTCGGCATCGATTATCGCGAGGACGTTTACAAGGCGCTCAAAGCTTTCGCCGCTACGCACCCGCAACTTTCCGGCGAAGACGAAAAATTGTTGTTTGAGACGATGCGCGATTACAGACGCGCCGGTTTGGAGTTGCCGCCGGACAAACGCAGGGAAGTCGAACAATTGCGCAAAGAGCTGGCGAAACTCGGCACCGATTTCGATAGCAACATCGTCAACACAAAAGCGCCGGTCATCTTCACGAAGAACGAACTTAACGGCGTGCCGGAAAGCCTGCTCAACGCGCCCGGCGTCAAGACTGGCGACAACACTTACACAGTCTTGGCAAACGTTACCTGGCAATTCGTCGCCGTGCAGGAAAACGCCAAAAGCGAAGCGACACGCAAAAGTCTCTACGTCGTCCACGACAGCCTGGCCAAGGACACAAATGTCGCACTCCTGAACAAAATGCTCGAGCTGCGCAACAACATCGCACTCCGGCTCGGCTACAAATCATGGGACGATTACCAGACCGAAACGCGCATGGCCAAAACTGGCGCGGGCGCCAAATCGTACATCGACAATCTCATCGCCGGCATACAGCCGAAGTTCGACGCCGAGCTCGCGATCCTGCAAAAAATGAAGGCGGCCGACACGAATGATCCGGAGGCAAAGATCAACGTCTGGGACTGGCGTTACTACACGAACCAGCTCAAGAAACAGAAATACGCTGTCGATACCGAAGCGCTCCGCGACTTTTTTCCGTTCCAAAAAGTGCTCGAGGGCATGTTCAACATTTACCAGAGCATCTTCGGACTGAAATTCGAACAGATCGCCGCGCCCTATAAATGGGCGGATGATTTGCAGCTCTACCTCGTGACCGACGACGCCAGCAACGAGCCGCTCGGCATGTTTTATCTCGACATGTTCCCGCGCGAAGGAAAATTTAATCACTTCGCCGAATTCGAGATCATCGGGGGCAAAATTCTGCCCGACGGCAAATATCAGCGGCCCACCGTCGCGTTGCTCTGCAATTTTCCGCCGCCGA
>QHPZ01000076.1 GCA_003219225.1 Verrucomicrobiota bacterium
CAGCGCGCGCGCGACGCTTTTAACGAGCGCTTCTGGTTCGCTGACGGCGGCTATCTTTATGATGTCGTGGATTGCGACGGCAAAAATGGAACGCACGACATTTCGTTTCGGCCAAACCAGCTCTTCGCCATCTCACTTGAAAATCCGGTACTCGACCAGGCCCGCTGGGGCGCAGTTGTCGATCTTGTAGAGAAAAAATTACTGACGCCGCTCGGATTGCGCTCGCTCTCGCCCGATGATCCGGAATACAAGCCGATTTACTCCGGCGATCTGCGTTCGCGCGACGGCGCTTATCACCAGGGCACGGTGTGGGCCTGGCTCATCGGCCCGTTCGTTGACGCCTGGCTCAAAGTTCATCCCAACGACAAAGAGCGCGCGCGCAAATTTCTCGAAGTGTTCCCGACTCATCTTAGCGACGACGGCTTCGGCACGATCAGCGAAGTGTTCGACGCCCGCGAACCACACCTGGCTGGTGGCTGCATCGCCCAAGCCTGGAGCGTGGCCGAGGTGTTGCGAAGCGTCCCAACCGTGTTGGCCGAACGAATACTACTTGATGCCCGAAACCGCTGAGGAAGTCGGCAAAAAACCCGAGGTCCGCGAGGAGCTCGCCAAAACGGCCGGCGAAAAAAAGCCGCGCGAAAAAGTCAAAGCCCGCGGCACCGATAAATTCTGGTTCGTAACTCACGCGCTGCTGCTGGTCGGGTGCGTTGCGCTTTATTATCTGCTCGGCTCGAAAGTCATTCCTTTGCCAGATGCGCAACTCGAACTCGGGCGGCGGCTCATTCGCGGCACTGCCTTCGTCGTCATCGTGCTCGCGCTGGCCAAAGCCATTTCGGTTTATGGGCTTGGACGCATCGAAGACGCTTCTACGCGTTTTACTCTTCGGCGCATTGAGCATCTCGTTGCCGGCCTCGTTATCGCCATCATCGTCATCTCAGTCATTTTCGTTAACTGGTATGCTGCGCTGACCGCGCTCGGCTTCGGTTCGATCATTCTCGGCCTGGCCGTGCAAACACCGATGACCAGTTTCATCGGCTGGATTTATCTGTTGATTCGGCGCCCCTATCGCGTCGGCGACCGCATCAAGATGGGCGATGCCACCGGCGACGTGATCGACGTCAGCTATCTTGACACCACTCTCTGGGAGTTCGGCGGCCAATATATCTCAGGCGATCACCCGAGCGGACGCATCATCAAGTTCCCCAACTCCAAGGTGCTCAATTCGATGGTCTGGAACTATTCCTGGCCCCTCTTCCCCTACATTTGGAACGAGATCTCGCCCAGACGATGCAAAAGATCGTCGAAGAAGAACTCGGCGAAGAAATGATCGAACGAATCGGCGTCTATCGCGACTTGCTTGCCCGCACCCCGGTGGATGAGCTGGAAGTGCGCGAGCGGCCGCGCGTGATTTTTCGGGTTGATGAAGTCACCTGGGTTGACGCCATCGTTCGCTATCTCGTCCCGCCACGCGAAGCCGGCCCCACCAAAAGCCGCCTCATCCCAAAACTCCTCGCCGCCCTCAATGCCGCGCCGGAAAAAGTCATGTTCCCCAAAGGCGACGCCCGTTGAGCGTTTGGTTGCACGATTGATTTTTTCGCGCATTGCTTTTGCGTCTGTAGCGGCGGTCTATGACCGTCGCATTCTTCGATGAGAACGCGAACGGCAACAGCGATTATCACAATGTCGATCTTGTGCGGCATCGCCATCGGCGCGCAGAGGCGGATAGCGGTTCCGATTGGCCCAATACCGCCGGCGCCGAAGCAAAAAGCGACGCCGACGATCATGATCGCGTTACCGAATTACGACGAGCTAACGGCCACGCGGCTCCAGATTTTTTTGGACAATAGCGATTTCGGGCCGGGCAAGATCGACGGAAAAATGGGCGAGTTCTTTCGCAAGGCGCTCGTCTCCTACAAGCACGCGCACGCCACGCGCGAGACCGGGTTCATCGATCAATGGATGCTCGATCAGGTGCCGGTGACGTTCACGACTTACACGATTAAAGGCGACGACCTCGCCTATGTCGGCGATTTGCCGTCGAGCCACGAGGAGCAGGCGCGTAAAAAATTTCTGCCTTACACTTCGCTGCTCGAGTTTGTCGCCGAACGTTATCATTCGGCCGAGGCTTACATTCAAAAACTCAATCCCGGAACGGATTGGGAACACCTCGAGCCGGGCGACGAGTTGAAAGTGCCGAATGTATTGCCGTTCGAGATCGAAAACATCAAAGAAATGAAACTCGTGCCGAACAAAGCGTTCGCGGCGCGCAAAATTTATGTCGATACCAAGGAGAGGCTCCTCGAAGTGTTCGACAATAACCAGCTCGTGTGCGTTTTCCCGATCACGCCCGGCTCGACCGCACTGCCGGCGCCGGTCGGCACCTGGAAGATCGTGGGCGCCGCGACTTGGCCGTGGTTCCGTTATGACGAAGGCATGCTCAACTACGGCGTTCGCACTGAAAACTATTTCAACCTTCCCCCGGGTCCGAACAATCTGGTGGGCGTGGTCTGGATGGGGTTGGACCGACCCGGCATCGGCATGCACGGCACGAACAATCCCGAAACGATCGGCCGCGCCGCCAGTCACGGCTGCATTCGCCTCGCTAACTGGGACGCCATTCGTGTGAAAGACCTGGTGAGCGTCGGGAACACCGTCATTATTTTCTGACGTCTGTAGCGGCGCTCTATGAGCGTCGCATTAATTCGTCCGACGGTCGTAGACCGCCGCCACAGAAATCAAAAATATTTCGCGCTAAATCGCGCCCCCCGGCGTCTAGGCTTTAGATCGACATGATGGATGCCAATGAGCGCGAAATTTATCGAGCGGCCATTCACGGCGATCGCGACGCATTCGAAATGATCATCCGCACCCACAGCCGAACTCTTTTCGCCATTGCTTACGGCATTCTGCAAAACCGCGAAGAAGCCGAAGATGCGGTGCAAGATGCGCTCGTCAAAGCCTGGAAATCGCGCTGGCGCGTCCGCAACCCGGAAAAATTCCCAGCCTGGCTGTGCATGATCGCGCGCCACCGCGCCCGTGACGTTTTCCGCAAACGCCCGCGCGTTTCGCAAACAGATCTGGAGGGAGTCGCCGCGGCGACTCCCACTATTTATGCTCCCGACGTCGCCAACACCAGTGCGTCGTTAGATCGACAATTACACTCCGCGCTCGCTGAATTGCCCGACCTCCACCGCAGCGCGCTGATGCTCCGTTACTTCGAAGAGATGGACTACGCCTCAATTGAAAAACTCCTCGGCATCAGCAACGGCGCGCTCCGCGGAATCCTCGGCCGCGCCCTCGCCTCGCTGCGCAAACAGCTTCGCCCCGCTCTTGCCTCACTTGAATGACATGACACTGCACGACGACATCGACACTTATCTCGCCGCCGACCTCCACAACGAGCTCTCGGCCGACGAGCAAAACAAACTGCACGCTCATCTCGTCGAATGCGCCACGTGCCGAAAACTTCATCAGGAAACAAAAAGCATGAACAACATTCTCGAAGAAAATCTCGCCGCCGAAAAAGCAGACCCGACGTTCGAGCAGCGAATGCTCGCCAGCTTTCGCAATCGTATTCCGCAGAGAAGCGGTGGCCTGACAAAATTGATTTTCGATCTTATGCGGCTGCGGTCCGCACAGGTTACCGCGGTGGCCGCCGTTTTGCTCGGGCTTGTTCAGGTCGGACGAATGGTCACCGGCGAGGGTGCCGCTCCGGCGCGCAAGTTGGGTTATCGCGACGAGCACCATTTTGCCGACCGACAACTGAACGCGCCATTCCAACGATCGGCAGACCACAGTTCAGCGCAGGCAAGTCAGCTCGCAGCGGGCAGAGCGGACGCTCTTATAGCCTCCGAAGAGAACAGTTTTGCTTCGGCGCCGGCAGCGCCAATGACGCAAGGCGAAAAAGACAAAATAATCGCAACTGAAGATCGTCGTGAGTTCGCGACGAAAATGGCAAAAGCCGCGTCTGCCGAAGCGGCGCTAGCGGCGCAGGCCAAGCCTGCCGAAACGCCTGCGGTCGTCGCGAATCGCAAATTGATCCGCAATGCCAATGTCGAGCTGGAGATCGCGAGTTTCGACGACGTCGTGCAGAAGATTACCGCTTTCGCCAGTGAAGACGGCGGTTTCATTGCCACGACCAGTTCAAACAAGCAGGCGAATGGGAAATTGCGCGGCGCTGTTGTCGTCAAGATCCTGCCGGAAAATCTCGATCGATTTCTGCAAAAGATTCGCGGGCTCGGCGAATTGAAGAACCAGACGCTCGGCACCGAAGACATCACCAAGGCTTACTTCGATACCGACGCGCGACTAAAGAACGCGCGGGTGATGGAGCAACGCTTGATCGACATGTTGAAAACCAAGACCGGCAAAGTTTCAGATTTGCTCCAGGTCGAAAAAGAGCTCGGCCGCGTGCGCGAGGACATCGAGAAGATGCAAGGCGAGCTGAAGTTTTGGGATTCGCAGGTGCAGTTCGCGACCGTCACGATTTCCCTCGCCGAAAAAGACATGGAAGAACCCGCGGCATTTCTCCTCAAGGAACGCGCGCAGCTCGCGCTTTACGCGCCGGATGTGGAGAAAGTTTACAATGACATCAAAGCGCTCGCTTCACCGAAGACTCAAATCACGAACGCACAACTCGATCGCGATAACACCGGGCGCGTCTCGGCGCGATTGTCGATCTTGATCGCACCGGAAGAGAGTGATGCGCAGATCGCGCGTGTTAAAACAATGGGGCGGGTCGACAATTTTCAGGTGCAAACCGAGCGCGTGGCGCAGGGCGGCACCGGGATGTCGCAGAACGCCAGGACGAAGCGCGATAAGGTCGAATTGAACATCACGATTTCGCGCGAGGAACAGGAGCAAGCGTTCCAGCAAACAAGCCTGCGCATTCGAACCTCAGCCGTTGACCAAAAGTCGAAGGAGCTGCGGACGCTCACCGAGAAACAAAACGGCCGCGTGCGCAGCTCGACTTTCAGCCGCGACCCGGATGGTCGCGAGTTCGCGAACGTCTCGCTGCGTGTGCCGATGAAAAATTATCCGGCACTGATGGAATCGCTGAATGCGCTTGGCAAAGTCGAAAACGTGAGCGTGCAGCGGCAGGACCGCACCGGCGCGCAGATCGACGAAGCGAACGCGCCGGCCGATTTGTCGATCCAGGTTTACAGCCAGGGTAACATCGTTTCCCACCAGAGCGGTTTGCTCGCGACACTGCGCCGCACCATCGCGCAGAGCGCAGGCGCGATCATGTGGAGCCTGCGCATGATCGGCGTGGCAATCGCGTTTTTGGCTCCGTGGGTGATCGCGCTCGTCGCGCTCATCTTGATTGCAAAACGAGTCGCCCAAGCACGACGGCAAAGGTAGGGGCGGTTCACCGAACCGCCCGCAGGCGATTGAGGTCAATCGCCCCTACCTAATCTCTTGCCCGCGCTGGCAACGAGTCATATTTTAGAATGGAGGTGCCGATGAAAGAGCAGAGTGGGATCAGCTATTCCAACGCGGCCGTCGCCGCCACGCCAAAACATCTTTTGCAGTTCGCGGTCGACCAGCGTTACGAGGATTACACGCCAGTGGATCATGCCGTGTGGCGATTCATCATGCGGCAGAACATTTTTTTCCTCCGCGAGTACGCGCACAAAGTTTATTTCCAGGGGCTGCTCAACACCGGCATCTCCTTTGACCGCATCCCGCGCATCCAG
>QHPZ01000002.1 GCA_003219225.1 Verrucomicrobiota bacterium
TAAATGCTGGTGAAGATCAAATGATCGACCAAACTGTCGATGGTGCGGCCTTCTCGGCTTTGCCGATTGGTTAGGCGGGCGAGCTGGCCGTCCGCATTGTCCAGCGCGTTGGCGCAGACGTGAAGCAGCATGCCGGCGATGTTTGTTCTGAGATCGCGATAGAAATAGAGATGCCCGGCAATGATTCCGAAAACACCACCCAAAAGCGTGACCGCCACCGGCGACATGCCCAGTTGCGCGAAAAACTTTGCGAGGATGAACCCGATCTTTCGATAGAAATAGAGATCGAGAACGCCTTCCGCCTCGCGCACCTTGTAAGTGGTTTCGAGGGCCGGTGGTTGCGCGACCTGCGCAGCCATCAAGAACTCATTCTGAGCGATAACTCAGATACCTTGCAGCGTAACCGGAAGGCGGCCGCCTTGATTTTCGAATCTGCGCTCAGCGTGTCGTCGAGAATTTTTGCTCTGAGGCACGGCTGGATAATCCACCGGCGCGACCCAAAGACCGCGCCGCCGCAATTCGTGGCCCAATCGATACATGCGCTCCCGGTCACCGATCACAATCGGCATAATGTAAGTTGTCGATCTTCCGGTATCGATGCCGAGTTCGCGCAGTTGTTTGTGAAAATAGTCGGCGTTCTCCCACAGTTGCTTTCGCAAATCCGTTTCACTCGTGCCGATCTCGAGTGCCTTGAGAATCGCCGCTACCACCACGGGTGGAAGTGCGCACGAGTAAACGTAGGGATGCGCGTAGAAACGCAGGTATTGGATTGTCTCTTTGCATCCGGCAACGAATCCGCCGAGCGCTCCAAATGCTTTTGAGAAGGTCCCGTAGATCAGCGGAATCCGTTCTTCCACACCGAACATCTCGGCCGCACCCCGGCCATGATCTCCGCAAGCCAGCATCGAATGCGCTTCGTCCACGAAAACGCGGGCACCGTGCGATTCCGCGACCTCAATCAATTCCTTCAAATTGCCGAAGTCGCCGTCCATCGAGTAAATGCCTTCCACAATAACGAGCTGCCGCCGGCCGCGGTGCCGTTGGAGCGCCGCTTCAAGCGAAGCAGCGTCGTTATGCTCAAATTTTTCCGTGCGACAGCGCGCGAGGAGGGCGCCATCGCGCAAACTCAGGTGCGACCGATTGTCCAGGATCGCGACATCGGTTTTTCGCAACAGTCCGGAAATGGTCCCGAGCGCGCCGCCAAACCCGCTGTTGAAAAGCATTGCATCCTCGCGTCCGAGAAACTTCGCAACCCGGCGCTCGAGTTCCCGATGCAGATCCGTCATGCCGGAAAGCATGGGCGAACCACACGCGCCAAGCCCATGCGTTTTCAGCGCTTCATGGGCGGCAGCAATGACCTCCGGCCGATTGGCCAGACCGAGATAGTTGTAGGAGCAAAGATTGATGACCGAGCGCCGTTTGCCGTTGTAAGAAATCGTCGTGCGCGCGTCGGCGGTGGCGAGCAGCTCAGGCTCGTAGAGCTCGGCAGCAAAGGCGCCTGCGCGCATCCAGTTGGTGAAACTGGGGGGCGCGCTCAGGGGATCGTTCGTTTCGCCCGCGATAAAATTGCTCAAACTGAGCTTCGCCGGGTCAACTTTCATGGACATGTGCGGGCCAGGCAGGCCCTGCTTGTCGATCTCGCCACCGGACGAGTCCGTCCGATTGGCGGACTTCCGGCTCCCGCGACGGAAGTCGTTTGCTCCCCAGCCAGGAGCGCATCGGGATCCGGGATTTCTTATTTAAAATTGTTTTCAATCCTTATGTAAGGCTCCGCCCGGCGATCTGATTATCGCGCGCCGCGGAGTTCCATATCGGGGCAGCTATTTTAACGCGCCCGCTCGCCCCGACAAGGCTTTAGTCTCGACTTTTTTCGGCCCTACCCGCGCCCTTCTGGCGGCGGAACCGGTTATTTTCGGGTCGTGCCGAACACGTAATCCCAGAGAGGCGAGCTCACCCCGTAGCCGGCATGATCATCGTGGAAGTGATGACGCAGATGATACTGCTTCAACCACAGTCCGATACCCCGTTTCATCGGGAAATGATGGATCGCAAAATGAATTCCGTCGTAGCAGACATAGCCGAAGACGAATCCGGCCGACACTGCCGGGCCAAAGCGGCCGAACGTTGCGAGAAAGAAACCTAGAAACAGGATCGCGAGCGGAATGCTGATGCTCGGCGGCATCACCAGCCGGCGTGCATCGTTCGGGTAATCATGATGAACGCCATGGACGATAAAGTGCAGCTTTTTCCCAAGCGAAGTCGTCGGGTCGTAATGAAAAACCCAGCGATGAATGATGTATTCCAATAGTGTCCAAATGAGCACGCCGGCGACAAAGAGCGCGGCCACTGCCAGGATCGACAATCGACTTCGCGCAAACGCGGCATAAATCATCCAGGCGACCACGGGCAGATAAAGCACGAGCGGCGTGGCCGGATGCACATGGGAGAAAACCTCCATGAAATCGCTTTTGAACATCCGCACGCTTTCGTTCTTTCTCGAGACGTAGAGCTGCGCCATAACGAAAAGTTAATTACCGCCGCGCCGGGAGCAACGTGCTCGTTGGATCAACAACCCCGACCGGGTCGGGGCTCGCGAATCCTTTCGGACTCGTGGCCGGTGCAACCGCGCGGCCGCTTTGTTTCATTCGCTCGATCCGCGAGAAGAGGCTATAGCGCTTATCGAAAATGAACTGGAAGAGCAACCGCGTCCACGATCGGTGGCACTTGAGCGTGTCGTAAAACCCCGGCGCCATCGCGCGCAGCCTGGGCAAATTATTCCACGGGATCGATGGCAGATCGTGGTGCTCGTTGTGATAGCCCATGTTCAGACAAACCCGGTTAATCGGACCATAATAGCTGTAGGTCTCCTGCTCCGGATCGTTGGTGTAGTGCTCCTGGATCCAGCGCGCCCCGACCGGGTGCAGCCCGATGGAAAAGAAAAACGAAAACGCGAGGTAAAGCAGTCCGGCCCATCCGCACAACCACACGACGCCGACGTCGTAGAGAATTGCGCAGACAAGATTCAGGACAAACCAGCGATCGCGCATCGTGATCGTCTTTAGCCGCGGCGGCCGCGTGAGCTGGAATACCGGGAACAACATCAGCCAAAGCGCCTTCCGGTACCAGACATTGCCGACGAGCCGCGCTTCCCAAAGATTGGCGAGATCGGCGTCATGCTCGTAGTCGCCCTGATGAGAATGGTGCTTGAGGTGATAAACGCGAAAGCCCATCGCACCCGGGATCAGGTTCGGCAGATCGGCCAGGATCGCGACGAAGATGTTCCAGCTTTTGCGAGGCAAGATGAGGTTATGGGTCGCGTCGTGGATGATGACGTAATTGGCGTGATTCGCGAACGCGCCGACGAAATACGCCACCAGCAAACTGAGCCACCAATAAGAAAAACCGAGCTTGCCGAATCCATACGCGATGGCCGTTTGAAACATGACAATCGAGAGCGCGATCAGCGCCGTCCACGGGTTGCGCACCATCAGTTGTCGGACTTCGGGATGCGCCTTGACGATCGCCCGCGCCCGCGCCGGATGCGGCTGCTCCGCTTCCGATTGGTAAAAACCGGCCTGCATTGCGCCAAGCATAGCGATAATCAACCGCCGAGCCCACTCTTTTCAAGCGGGGGCGAGCATCACCAAAAACAAGGCGCCGCGGCGTCTCTTTTCAGCGCGCTTTCGAGCGTCGTGCTTTTTCCATTCCGCACCGCCGAGGAGTGGGAGGACAAAGAGGTTTGCCAGAATATCGATGACGCAGCCGGCGAGAACGACGAGGCCGAGGCGTTGCGTGGGCGGGAAATCGGAGAGGACGAAAATGGCGAAGCCGGCGGCGATGACCACGTCGGAATAAACGATGCCGCGCCACTGTTCGTCGCGGGCGAAGACCCAGGCGGGCCATCCTTTTTTACCGTCGCGATTGGCGCGGCGCATGCCGAAGACGAGGTGAATCATCGAATCGATGGCGATTCCAATGCAGACGTTCGTCGCCGGCGCGGAAATGATGTCCACCGGCACATGCAGCCACCCGATGCCGCCTAACATCGACAATGGCACAAGGGTTAGGCTCACGATCATCGCCACCGCGCCGCGAATCGTTCGCGCCACTACCCACGCGATCACGATGAACAGAAAATTCAGCCAGAACAGCCCGGTCACCAGGCTGGAGGCGACCAATTTGGCCAGCCGGCCCTGCAAATAATAAATCCCGCCGACCAGCGCGGGCTTGAATCCATTCTTGCGGCAGATCGATCGCAGGTCATCCACGACTTCGAGCCGCAGCTTTTGCCGCTTGGTCTCGCTCATGCGGAGAAGGAAATTCGCTTTGCTGCGGTCCTCCGTCACAAAAGTTTTCGCCACGCGCGCATATTTGGGTTGCTCCATGATCTCGAGGATTTTTTCGTAACTGAGCAGGAACGAAAACGGCGTGCGATCGCCTTCGGCCAAAAGCGTCGGGAGCGAAATGACGATGCCGACGTCGCGATAGTTTTCGAGCGCGCCATGCAAACGCCACATCTTCTGGTAAGCCTCGTCGGTGTTTAGTTTGCTGCCGTCGGCCGCGGAGACAATTAGAGTGAGCGGATTCGAGCCGCCGTTATGATCGACATA
>QHPZ01000075.1:0-1095 GCA_003219225.1 Verrucomicrobiota bacterium
TCATCGTGAAGAAATCTTACGCGAAAGAGGTGACGGCGGTCAAAGCAAAAAGGAGAAGGCAGTCCACCAGATATTCGTGATCAGTTATTTGTTATCGGTGGCGACTTGCGCTCCCACCGGGCAAGAGAACTCTTAGCGCTATTCACATAAGGGCTCGGGCATGCCGCCTAACGAGGCGCTCCAGCCAACCGCTGGCCGAACAGTGGCGCTGCAGCAGCGCACTCGAAAACGCATACGAGCGAACGCGTCAGATCCAGAAACCCGGCGGGATCTTAGCGTTCTTTGGCACCACCACGATGCCGTCGCGGATGAAGTAGTTGTCGGCGTCGAAGTTCGACGGTTTCCCTTCGGGCGTAACAACCACGCCATCGGCGATGCGCGCGTTTTTGTCGATGATGGCGCGGTCGATCACGCAATTGCGGCCGATGCCGATGCGCGGTTCAGAGGAATCGGTATCGAGCTCGAAGTAATCGGCGCCCATGATGACGCTGTTGCGAATGGTCGCACCGCTTTGGATGATGCTGCGGATACCGATGACGCTGCGCTCGATGTGCGCGTCGGAAATGATGCATGCGTGTAGATCGGCGATTCGGCTTCGAAAAAACTGTACTCGGGGACCAGATCGGTCAGGTCGAGGTTGGCCTCGTAAAACGCGCGGACGGTGCCGATGTCTTCCCAGTAACCCTGGAAGATAAACGCGCTAACATGTCGATCTTTGATCGACTGCGGGATGACGTCCTTGCCGAAATCGACCAACTCGTTCTCGAGGCATTGCACGAGCACGTCCCGGTTGAACACGTAAATGCCCATGGAAGCTTGGAAGAGTTCCTCGTCGGGATCGGAATCGATGGCGCCGAGCAGCTCGCCGCTCATGCGCAGCTCGTGAAGCACGGCTTCGTCCTTTGGTTTCTCGACGAATCGGTTGATGCGGCGATCGACGCCGCTTTGCATAATCCCGAACTCGGAGACGTGATCGCGAGGCACGGGTTTGGTCGCGAGCGTGATCTCGGCCCCGGATTGGATGTGTTGGTGAAGCAGGACGCGAAAATCCATCCGGTAAAGCTGGTCGCCGCTCAGGATCAGATAATAGGCGAA
>QHPZ01000075.1:1244-4466 GCA_003219225.1 Verrucomicrobiota bacterium
ACATCGACAATCCGATACTTGCCGGCGAGCGGCACCGCCGGTTTCGCGCGGTCTTTCGTCAACGGAAACAAGCGCGTGCCCGCGCCGCCGCCCATGATGATGGCGAGCGTGCGCTGCGTAGTGCCTGGGGGGAGCGCGGGAGTTGAGATTGCCTGCTGGGCTGCAAGTGTATCGCGCGACCGAGAATCCTTCGTCACCACATCTCCAATAACCAAGTGACTAACGCTTCGGGCAACTCTTTTACGCGCAGGCTGGTGGGGCGAGACGCTGTCGAGCCGACGAACTCAGGTTGGCAATTCGACGGCTCCGCAGCGCGTCGCCCCACCAACTTGTCGAGAGTTCTTGACGCGATAACAGATGCGGAGTCGAGTAGTTACATGAAAGCTGCGATTTGGTGGGGGTGTCTTGCGTTTATTGCCGCTGTTACGATGGCGAGCGCGGCGACGACCAACGTGATCTACAGTCTGGCGGGCGAAGATGATGGTGAATACGCCGATACGGACCTCGCGATCGATACCGCCGGCAACTTGTACGGCACGACTGTACTCGGCGGTGCTTTCGGCAGCGGCACGGTATTCAAGTTAGCGCCGACACCGAACGGCTGGGTGCACACTGTGCTCTACAGTTTCACTGGCGGCGGAGACGGTGGCGAACCGTACAAAGGCGTGACGCTCGACGCGCAGGGAAATCTTTACGGCACCGCGGTGACCGGCGGGTCGGGCAGTTGCGAGGGCGGCTGCGGCGTCGCTTACAAGCTGACGAACTCCGGCGGCACCTGGACGCAAACGGTCATCCATGCGTTCACGGGCGGGAACGATGGATCAGGTCCGGGCGCGCGACTCACCGTCGATCAACAGGGAAATCTTTACGGAATGGCGCCGACCGGCGGCGCGTATGCAGCAGGCACGATCTTTCGGATCGCAGCCGGGACTTGGAAGTTTAAAGTGATTCACGCGTTCACTGGCGGCGCAGATGGCTCGGGCGGGTCAGCCGGACAAATCCTTCTTCGCGGCGGGCATTTGTACGGCGCGGCCACGGCCGGCGGCATTTACGGCAAAGGCGTCGCATTCGAGCTTACGCCAGCACAAACCGGCGAATGGACTTTCAAGACGATCTACTCGTTCAAAGGAGAGCCAGACGCCGGATTTCCATACGGCGGTTTGCTTTTCGATCGATCGGGCAATCTCTACGGCACACAACAATCTGGGCGCCGTCTACAAACTTGTGCCGCAGACGACCGGCGAATGGAAAGAAACGGTGCTCTACAGTTTCCAAGGCGGAAGCGACGGACAAAATTCGATCGGAAATCTGGTCTTCGATTCAGCCGGTAATCTCTACGGCACGACGAGTGAGGGCGGTCTCGGCAGCGGCGTGATTTTCAAATTAACGCGTGGCGCAAACTCGCAGTGGAGTGAGAGCGTGCTTCATCGTTTTGCCGGCCCACCCGATGGCGCATTTGCTTACAACGGGATGGTCGCCGACACCGCAGGAAATTTCTACGGCGCGACTGTTCACGGCGGCGCCGACGACGAAGGCGCGGTCTACGAGTTTACACCCTGAAGCTCGAATTCGTCGGCTCGACAGAGTCTCGCCCTACCGTTTGCTACAAGCCTGAGCTGAAGCTATTGTTGCCGCTCACCAGATGTGCGGAATTGTCGGTTACGTCGGACGTTCTGAAGCCGCGCCGATCTTGCTCGATGGTCTGAAACGTCTTGAATATCGCGGCTACGACTCGGCCGGTGTCGCGATTGTCAACGGCAACCATGTCGAGACCCGCAAGTGCGCCGGGCGCATTGCGTCGCTGGCGAAATTAGTCGCGCAAAAACCGGCGTCCGGCTCGCTCGGCATCAGTCACACGCGCTGGGCGACGCACGGCAAAGTCACCGATGAAAATGCGCACCCGCATTTTGACGCGACCGGCAAAATCGCGCTCGTGCACAACGGCGTGATCGAGAACTACCAGCAGCTAAAACAACAGTTGATTCAGGACGGCGACACCAATTTTCGGTCCGAGACAGACACGGAAGTGCTCGCGCACCTGATCGGCAGGATTTATTACAACTCTGTAGCCGCGGTCGATGACCGCAGGCGTTGCTCGTCGAAGCGCTGCGCTCGGCGTTGCAACAAGTCATTGGCACCTACGGCATCGCGATGATGCACAGCGACATTCCCGACTTTATCGTCGGTGCGCGCCGCAGGAGTCCGCTCGTGCTCGGGATCGGGAAGAACGAAAATTTTCTGGCCAGCGACGTGAGCGCGATCGTCGCTCACACGCGCGACGCGGTTTACCTCAACGACTTCGACATTGTTGCGGTCGAGCGCGACAAATTCGAAATCAGCTCGCTTGATGGCGCGGCCGCGGGCCAGCACGCGGTCAGCAAGGTGGAGTTCACCGCCGAAGACATCAAAAAAGGCGATTACCCGCACTACATGCTCAAGGAAATCTGCGAGCAACCCGACACGGTGCGGGACGCGATGCGCGGCCGGCTCAATTACGACGAATGCACGGCAAAGCTCGGCGGCCTCAACATGACACCGGGGCAATTGCACGATGTGCAGCGGATCGTGCTGACCGGCTGCGGGACAGCGTTGCACGCGGGCCGGATCGGCGAATACATCATCGAGCAACTGGCGAATATTCCGGTTGAAGTGGAATACGCGAGCGAGTTTCGCCACCGCAACACCCCGATGACGAGCGGCACGCTTGTCTTTGCCATCAGCCAGAGCGGCGAAACCGCCGACACGCTGGGTGCGTTGCGCGAGAGTCGGCGCAAAGGCTATCGCACACTCGGGATTTGTAACAACGTCGCGAGCACGATTGCGCGAGAGAGCGACGGCGGCGTTTACATGCATGCCGGCCCGGAGATTGGCGTCGCCGCGACCAAATCGTTCACATCTCAGCTCGTCGTGCTGACTTTAATCGGGCTGCTGCTGGGACGAATGCGACACCTTTCCACCGCCGAAGGTAGCGAGATCATTGCAGGCCTCGAGAGTTTGCCCGACAAGATCGACATCGTGCTCAAGCTCAGCGACCAGATCAAAGACGTCGCGAAGAAGTATGCGGGCGTGAACGGGATGCTCTTTTTCGGTCGGCAATTCAATTTCCCGATCGCGCTCGAAGGCGCGCTCAAAATGAAAGAGATCACCTACCTGTTTGCCGAAGGCCATCCGAGCGCCGAGCTCAAGCACGGCATCATCGCGCTCATCCGCCCCGATCTGCCT
>QHPZ01000077.1 GCA_003219225.1 Verrucomicrobiota bacterium
GCTCATAATGTGGAAGCGATCTCAGTGCCGCGACCGGCATGAAGCTGCTGCGGGCAACGTCGGGACGGTGAGGTCCCTCCCACATTCAAGATCGACATCTCCCTCATGGCAGTTTCTTCCAAATTGTTTGCACCAACAAAAACTGGCCGATCAACAAGCCGGCCCCGGTCATCAGACAAAGCGGGAACAAGTCGCGATACTGCTGATATTTTTTCACGCTCACGGTCGATTTCTCGAGCTTGTCGATGTCGGCGTAAATTTGCTCGAGCGATCTGGTGTCAGTCGCCCGGAAGAATTTGCCGTCGGCAATTTTGGCAACTTCTCTCAGACCGGTCTCGTTAAACGAGACCGGTGCCATTTCATAGAGGACGTTGCCTTCATAGTCCGTCGCGGGCCTGCCATTCCGCAGATCTTGGAGCGGGAACGGGGCCACCCCATTTGTTCCAATTCCAATGGCGTAAAACTTAATGTGCAATGCCTTGAGCGCCTCCGCCGCCGTGTTCGGCGAAATTTTACCGGCGTTATTATCGCCATCGGTTAACAACACGATCGCGCGGCTCTTCGCATGTTTGTCATTCAACCGGTTCCCGGCCGAGGCCATCGCCGAGCCAATCGCGGTGCTGCCTTCAATGAGACCAATGCGTACGCGGTCGAGGTTCTGCAGCAACCAATCGTGGTCGAGCGTCATCGGGCTGACCACGTAGGGTTGAGCTCCGAACGCAATCATGCCGATGCGGTCGTTAGGCCGACCTTCGATAAATTTACGCGTGACCTCGCGCACGGCGTCGAGCCGCGTTGCTTCCTGGCCGCCGATCGTGAAATCTTTTGCTAACATCGAGTTCGAAACATCGAGCACAAGCATGATGTCGATGCCGCTGGCTTCGACCTGGGTGAGACTTTTGCCAAGCTGCGGTCGCGCCAGTGCGATGACGAAAAAGGCGATCGCGGCAAAAACCAATGCGCGCAAAAATTTTCCGGCGCGCGCGGCGCTTTGTTTACCGATCGCGCGCAGTGTGGTGGTCGATGAAAAGGTCAACGCCGCCGCCGGTCCGGCTTTGCCGCGCAGATACGCGAGCAGCGGAATGACGATCAAGAGCAAAAGCAACCATGGCCGGGCGAACGTCAGTGCGGTGTTTGCCGGCAAAAAATCAAACAGTTGCAAGTTCGCCTCCTCTTACGAAACGAAATGCTTCCTCGAGCAACAACTGGCTATCGGCCGGAGTCGCGTCGTAGCGCGCGAACTTGATCAGATCGCAGCGATCGAGAAAATCGGCGAGGAGCGATTTCGCGTCTTCGGAGAACGCGACCGAGTTTCGCAGCGCGATCAGAAACTCGACCGAAGTCTGGCGGGTGAGCGGTAGCGCGTACTGTTCGGTCACATAGCGCCGCAGAATGTCGGAGACGCAGATGCTGAATTGATAGGGAGTCATCCTTTCGATCTCCTCACCGGCGCGTTCCAGCGCCTCGATCGCGCGCTGGCGTGGCAACTTCGGCGGCTGTGCCCGTTTGCGTTTTTGCGCGAGCCACCAGCCGAGCAGACCGGCCAGCGTTAATCCTACGAACGCCCCGATAAAAATCACCCACGGCGGAATCAGAGAGTAATCCACCGCCGGGGCGATGTCGTGAAATTCCTCGGCAAAAGAAACTATCATTGGCCTAACGAAGAGCGAGGCGTCGCTCGCGTTGCTTGAAGAACGCGCGCAGCGCCGGCAGGTAATCTTGATCGGTGCGCAACGCGATTGCATCGACATTGTTGCGTCGCAGCGTGCGCCAAAGCGCCGCCCGTTCTTCCTCGGCCAGGTCACTGAAGCGCCTGCGCGTGCTGCGATCGCCGGTGTTGATTTCGATCTGTTCGCCCGTCTCAGCGTCTTCGAGCGTGATGATGCCGATGTTCGGCAACACTTCCTCGCGTTCGTCCTGAATCTGAATCGCGACGAAATCGTGCCGGCGTCCGCTCACGGCGAGCGGGTGCGAAAAATCCGGCGCCTGAAAATCGGAAATGAAAAAAACCACGGCGCGCCGGGTCACGATTTTGTTGAGGTAATCGAGCGCGAGCGCCGGGTCAGTCCCGCGACCCTGCGGTTGAAAGAACAAAATCTCCCGGATCAAGCGCAACGTATGCGAGCGGCCTTTCTTCGGCGGAATGAACAGCTCGACTCGATCGGAGAACAGCAGCAGGCCGACCTTGTCGTTGTTGCGGATGGCGCTGAACGCGAGCAGGCATGCGACTTCGGCGGCGAGCTCGCGCTTGGATTGCACGCTGCTCCCGAAATTTCCCGACGCGCTAACATCGACAATCAACATCACGGTCAGCTCGCGTTCTTCGGTAAACTTTTTCACATAGGCCGTCCCGAGACGCGCGGTCACATTCCAGTCGATCGCGCGAATCTCGTCGCCAGGCTGGTACTCGCGCACGTCCTCGAAGTTCATCCCGCGTCCCTTGAACACGCTGTGGTAATCGCCCGCGAAGGCGGTCTCGACGAGCCCGCGCGTTTTGATTTCAAGCGTGCGGATTTTTTTGAGAATCTCCGCCGTGCTTTGTTGCCCTTCTGCCATCGCCGCAATCAGGGAACGGGGAGACCCGCAAAAACCCGCTCGACGATCGTCTCGCTGCTCACGGCTTCAGCTTCGGCTTCGTAGCTGACGATGATGCGATGGCGCAACACGTCGGGGCCGATGCTTTTCACGTCCTGCGGCGTGACGTAGCCGCGGCCGTTGAGAAAAGCGTGAGCGCGCGCGCCGAGCGCGAGGTAAATGGTGGCGCGCGGTGAGGCGCCGTAGCGGATCAGTCCTTCGAGTCGCAAGTTGTAGGCGGCGGGCTCCCGCGTCGCCCAGACAACATCGACAATGTAATCTTTCACCCGCTCGTCGATGTAGATCTGGTTCACCACCTCGCGCGCAGCGATGATCTGCTGCGGGTCCACCACTGCGTTCACGCGCAAATCCGGCGCGGAGGTCGCCATTAAATCGAGAATAGTGCGCTCCTCCTTTTTTTGCGGGTAACCGATGTTCAACTTGAACATGAAGCGGTCGAGCTGCGCTTCGGGCAAATTGTAGGTGCCTTCCTGCTCGATCGGGTTTTGCGTCGCGAGCACGAGGAACGGATCAGAGAGCGGATAAGTTTGTTCGCCGATTGTGACCTGGCGTTCCTGCATCGCCTCGAGCAGCGCGCTTTGCACCTTGGCCGGCGCACGATTGATTTCGTCGGCGAGGATCAGGTTGGAAAAGATCGGGCCGAACTTGGTCGTGAACTCGCCCGTGCGCGGGTTGTAAATGAGTGTGCCGATCAAATCGGCTGGCAACAGATCGGGGGTGAATTGGATTCGCTGGAAACGAGTCTGGATGCAAGCGGCCAAGGTTTTGACCGTGAGCGTTTTGGCCAGGCCCGGCACGCCTTCGAGCAGGATGTGGCCGTTAGCGAGGAGCCCGAGCAAGAGCCGATCGACGAGATACTTCTGGCCGATGACAACGCGGCCGATTTGTTCGCGCACCGGCGCAATCCAGTGGCCGCGCTGCTGCACTTCAGCGGTAATTTCCTGAGTGGACTTCATCTGTTTGTTTTCAGACAGGTTCCCCGCGAGAAACGTTCGATCCAATCTGTAGCGGCCGTCTACGACCGTCGCTCGAATCTTTCACTGCGCGCCCGCAACGTCAAAAGAATGGGCAAACCGGCAAAAGGCTGAGCTTCGCGCACCCGCGCCTCCAAATAGCGGCGGAATTGATCCGTGATCAGGCGCGGGTCATTGACGAACAGGACGAACTCCGGTGCGTGCAATTGTCGATCTTGCGTTGCGCCGCTTTGCGCTGCGTAGAAGAGCTTCAAGCGTTTGCCTCGCTTCATCGGCGGCGGGTTGGCGGCAAACGCCGCGCGCAACCGCCGGTTGAGCACACCTGTGCCGATGTGGGCATGCGATTCGCGTCGAATTTTTTCGATTAACCAAAATAGCCTCTCGATGTTTTCCCCCGTGCGCGCAGACGCGACCAGCACCGGTGCGTAGTCGAGAAAGAAGAGGCGCGCGCGTGCTTCGTCGACGAGCTGGCGAATGGTTTGTTTGCCGCCACGTCGCGGTTTCAACAGGTCCCACTTGTTCAAAACAACAATCGCCGCTTTGTGCGCCTGCTGAATGAGACCGGCGATACGTTTGTCCTGCGCCGTCACGCCGGTTGTAAGATCGACAATCAGCACGCAGAGATCGGCGCGGCGGACACTGCGTTCCGCGCGCATGACGCTGAAGATCTCGACCGAACTGGACTGTTTGCCGCGCCGGCGGATCCCGGCTGTGTCGATAAAGAGAAACTGTTCGCCTTCGCGCTCGTAGAAAATGTCTACTGCGTCGCGTGTCGTGCCGGGCAGCTCGCTGACGATCGCGTGTTCGCTCCCGAGCAGCGCATTGACGAAAGATGATTTGCCGACATTTGGGCGACCGATGACAGCGATTGAAAGGAAATTGCCGATTGCTGATTGCTGATTGCTGATTGCTGGCAGAATCGCTTCGACCTGGTCCAGCAACTCAGAGACGCCCCGATTGTGCTCGGCGCTGATGGGCAAAGTTTTGTCGAAGCCCAACGCATCGAAATCGGCGGCGAGCGCCTCGTCGCGCGGATTGTCGATCTTGTTGACGACGAGCACGACCGGCTTTTCTGACTTGCGCAGGGTGCGCGCGAGTTCCTGGTCAACGGGAGTCAGGCCGTCCCGCGCATCGACTACGAACAGGACGAGCTCGCTTTCGCGCAGTGCTTTCTCCGCCATCTGGCGCACTTGCGCGCTTAATTCCGTTTCGCCCGCTCCGAGAATGCCGCCCGTGTCCCAAAGTCGAAACGGCCGCGGGCCGCGAGCGCAAATTGCCGAGATGCGATCGCGCGTGATGCCGGGCTGATCATGCACGATGGCGATCTTTCGCCCGACGAGCCGGTTGAAGAGGGCGGATTTGCCAACGTTTGGCCGCCCGACGATCGCGACGTTCGGCAGAGCGCGATCGGCATTCATGCGCGCGGCGCGTGGTTCAATCGGCCCGCGCGTGGGCGTGTCCGGCGGCCTGGAGTTGCCGGATTCCCTCTACGACATAGACAATGCCGGAGAGAAAAGTGAAAAGACCGGCGCAGGCCACGACCAACAACAGCGGAACAAAACGAAATTGCAGCATCACCCAGCCGATGGCGATCATCTGCAAAACGGTGGCGATTTTGCCCGTCCAGTTCGGTTTCACATCCACTTTGCCGTTGAGCAGATAAAGCACGACCGCGCCGATGAGGATGACGGCGTCGCGTGTGATGACGAGGACCGGAAACCAGATGGGGAACCTGCCGTAGTCGGGATCGGCTTTACTCCAGTTGCTGATGCTGAGCGTGATGATGCCGCTGAGGAGCAAACCTTTATCGGCGATCGGATCCAGGATAACGCCCAACCTGCTCCGTTGTTTGTAACGACGCGCCACATAACCATCGAGACCATCGCTAATCGAAGCGACCAGAAAGATCAAAATGGCGGCGAAGCGCTGCCACTCGAGCGGTTCACCGTGTTCAATGCTTTGGCCATAATAGATCGCCATCGTGACAAACGCAGGGATCATCAGAATCCGGGCGACGGTGATCTTGTTCGCGGTGGTCATGGCTTGCCAAAATTATTGTAGGGCGTTTCTCGGAAACGCCAATCATGCTAAAGCTGCGGTGTCACTGAGAAAAGCTTGCGTGAGATGGTGACCGGATTGAGCCCCTATCCATCCTCACCGGCGCTAACGCGTCCGCCTCTCCCTGAGGGAGAGGATTGAGGTGAGGGCATAACTCAGGTTTCCAAGGTGACCGTCGCAGCTTCGCGCTGCGGCGCGTGTTTTCCTTCGCAGAATTCTTCGATCATCTTTTTGTTGAACGCGGGTATGTCGTCAGGTTTGCGACTGGTGACGAGGCCGTTGTCCACGACCACTTCTTCATTCACCCAGTTTCCGCCGGCGTTGCGCACATCGGTTTTGATCGCCGGCCAGGAAGTGAGGGTGCGTCCGCGGACCACGCCCGCGTCGATCAAGACCCACGGGCCATGGCAGATTGCCGCGACCGGTTTGCCTTCGCTGAAGAAATGGCGCACAAACTCGAGCGCTTCCGGCGTGGAGCGGAGTTGATCAGGATTCATCAAGCCGCCGGGGATCATAAGCGCGTCGAATTCCTCCGGGCGCGCGTCCTCGAGCGTGAGATCGACATCGAATTTGTCGCCCTTGTCGGCGTGATGCATGCCTTGAATCTGGCCAGCCTTGGGCGAGACGATCTTGGTTTCCGCGCCAGCGTCCTCGAGCGCTTCGCGCGGTTTGGTCATTTCGACCTGTTCAAATCCGTCGGCGACTAGGATCGCGACTTTTTTTCCGGATAATTTTTTGTCCATAATTGTCTGTTACCTCATTGATTGTGCTTCAATTTAGTTACGGTCACGCGCCCGTTCGCGGATGTGGGACTGAGTCTTGTGAATCGGCAGGCAGCGCATAACTTTGCTGATGCGGCCGAACCGGGCGTTCACGTTGATCGAGATTGTGCTGGCAGTGTTCATCTTGATGTTGCTGCTTTCGCTGGCAGTGCCGAGTCTTCACGGCGTGTTGGCCGATCGACGGCTCCGGCGATCGCTCGATAGCTTCAACGATTTAGTGCGCCAAGCCGAGGAACTCAGCGTCAAAGAGCAACGTTCCTATGTCATGGTCTGGGCGGAGAAGAAAGTGGTGCTGCGCCCGGAAACTTTCCTCCGCGACGAAGAGGTGAAAGCGACCGCCGCATTGAATCTGGGCGCGCATGAGGTGCTGAAGCTGAGTTTGCCCGCCGCGCTGGTGAAAGATCCACCGGGCGAATGGATCTTCTGGCCGTCAGGAACGTGCGAGCCGGCGATTGTGGAATTCAAGGGCGCCGCGGGCTCGTGGCGGGCGAGTTACTCGCCGCTGACCGCGCGGCCCGAGCTTGTGAAATATGCGGCAAGGTAAATTGAACAAAAAGCGAAAAGCCGGTGCTGCTTTTGCGCTTTATGAGGTGCTGATCGGCGTGGCCGTGTTTGCCCTCGGCGTCGTGGCGCTCGGGCGGGCGGCGCAGAATTGCGTCAACGCGAGCACGATGGCCGAGATCCAGACGAGCCCTACCGCTCCCGACCCGGCGCAAGAATCGGAAATTGATACCGGCTTCGGCGTCGTTAAGCTGATCGAGAAGAGCGCGCCCGCTCAACTGGTCGAGCCGGACAACACGCAACTGAATGGAATCAGTCTGGTCACGTTAAGTGCGCAATGGACGCGCAGCGGCGTGACGCAATCGAGACAGGTGGAGTTTTATGTTTATCGCTCCGGGTAAGCAGGAATCTCTGGGCGCGAAGCGGCGCGGCTTCACGCTGCTCGAAATCACGCTGGCGGTGGCGATCCTCGCGACAATGGCGCTGGCGATCTATCGCTTTGTGCAGGCGAACATGGTGGCGCTGCGGGTCTCCTCGGAGTCGACGGTCGCGGATATGCACTACAGCGGTTTGCGCGATCTGTTGACCGCGCAGTGGCAAAGCCTTCCCGTGGCTCAGGGCGCGCTCCTCGGCGACACGTTCAAGTTCACCGGTCGCTCGCGCGATGAAATCCAATGGATTTGCGACGGCGGGCCGGGATTGCTCACGCGTTACGCGGCGGGCGATTATACGGTTTGGCTGCGCTTACAGCCGGAGGACAAAAACAGCGAGCGGCTCGACCTTGGGTTCTTGCGCAAACCGGTCGATGACACTCTGGTCGAGCACGAGAGTTGGATTCCGCTCATCGAGAACGTCGCCAGTTTGGAGATCCGCTATTTCGATCCGCGCGTGAACAGTTGGCTCGATCGATGGAGCGACACCGCGCGTCTGCCGCGACTCGTCAAAATCGTTATCGGCCGCAATGACGCCGCCGTACCATGGGAAGTCATTATTCCGTTGGCGAGAACACCGTTTTGAAAATGTCACCACCAAATCCGAAATCCCTGCCAGCACCGCTTCGCGGAGCGATGCAGGCGGGCGAAACCCGAAATCCGAAGTTCGAATCGGGCGCGGCGCTGTTGCTTGCGCTCTGGGCGTTATTTCTGCTCAGTGCGCTGGTCATCGCGTGGGCACTGGAGATCGATTCGCGTCTCACGATTTCGGGCATTGCTAACCGCCGCTTCGAAGCCGAAGCGCTGGCGTGTTCCGGCGCAGAAGTTGCGATGCATCCAGATGTGCAGCCCGGTTCACCGAATCTTTCCCGCAAGATCGACAATCGCAAAAGTTATCAGGTGCAAATGACCGGCGAAGGCGGGCGTTTGAACTTGAACTGGCTGATCGCGGGCGAAGATCCGACGCGTTTGGGAATTTTGCGTCGCTATCTCACCAACAAAGGCATCGACATCAACGAGCTCAATCGCATGGTCGATTGCCTGCTCGACTGGGTCGATCCTGACGATCTGGAGCGACTCAACGGGGCCGAGGCGAGCGACGATTATCGCCCGCCCAATCACCTGCTCACTCGCGTCGACGAACTCAAGCAAATCAAAGGTTGGGAGGATTTCACCTCGAGGCCGGGCTGGGAGGACGATTTCACACTCAGCAGCTCCGGCCCGGTGGATTTGGCGTGGGCCTCGCGCGATGTGCTGCTCGCGCTCCCCGGCATGACTGAGGGTTTGGTCGATCGCTTTCTCCAATTCCGCCGCGGCCCCGACGGTCTCGATGGCACCAATGACGACGCGCCTTACCAAAATCTGGATGATGTGCGCGCCGCGCTCGGTTTTTCACCGCAGCAATTCAGCCAGATCGCCGGTCTGGTTATCTTTCGCGACGCCGTGTTCCGCATAGTGAGCGTGGGCAGATCAGGCGAAGCGACGCGAGTTGTGCGGATGGTGATTCGGCGGCCGACCAATGTTAGTGTCCCGCAAGTCATTAGTTGGAAGGAGCTTTGAGATCGAAACGGCGTCGCCATCTGTTTTCATAATTCCGACTGCGCACGGCTGGAATCTGTTGCGGCCGGCCGAGCGCAACGGCGCGTGGAGCGTGCTTACGATCCAAACGCTTGAAGAAGCGGTGCCATTGCTTACGCCGGCCGACGAACTCGTCCTCGGCTTGCCAGTCGCTGCTGTCCTCGCGCAGCGGTTCCGTTTGCCTACAATCGACCCGGCCGAGTTCCCGGAGATGGTCCGGATTCAAATGGAGAAAGCGCTCCCGTTTTCACCGGATGAAGTGACCACGGATTTCGAGCTGATCGAGCAACACGATAACGAGAGCGTGGTTTCGGCCGTGGCGGTGCGCAACGAGCAGCTGGCTGAGATCGCCGCGCCTTTGCTCGAACGCGGTTATATCCCGCGGCAGGTCACCGTTTACGCGGCGCAACGCGCCAGCACCCATGCGCCCGAAGGCAATGCACTTTTCATTTATCCGGAAGGCGAAACGCTCGTCTCGGCCGTGACCGAAAATGGCAAGGTGAGTCTGGCGCGCACGCTCGAAAGCGTGAGCCCGGAGCAACTCCAAACCGAACTGCCGCAGCTCACCCTGAGCGCTGAGTTGCAGGGGATCAGCGCGTCCTTCCCGAATGTGTTGCTCGATGAGACGTGCTTCGAATTGCGCGACACTGTGCAGGGGATCCTCGCCAGTCCCACGGCGATCGTGGGCGTGGAAACGCCGCCCGCCGCGACCAAGCTTAACCTCTTGCCCGAGAGCTGGCGGCAACGCCGCACCCAACTGGCGCGTCGCGCCGAATGGCGCAAACGGGTTTTTTGGGCGGGCGCCGTTTATGGGGGGTTGTTCTTGATCTGCCTGTTTTATTTCCTCGGGATACGGCTCACCATTGCCTACTTGAACCGACGCATCGCGCACGACGCGCCGCAGACCGCGTTTGTCCGCGCCACCGAAGCGACTTGGAAAGCGCTCGCACCGGCGATTGATCCGCGTTACTACCCGATCGAAATTTTGCTGCAGCTCTTCCAAAGTCTGCCGTCAGAAGCCGTGCACGTGACGGCTTACAATCAATCGTCCCGGCAAATTTCCGTCGAAGGCGAGGCCGACACGCCTGCGCTCGCGTATGAGTTTGCCGAGAAGATCAAAAAGAACTCCGCGCTGCAAGTCTTCCGGTTCGACATGGCCGCGCCGCGCATCTTGTCCAACGGTCATGCTCAGTTTCGCCTGGAGGGGCGTCCACGATGACGCTGATTGGCTGGTACGAACGGATGAACCGGCGGGAGCGCATCCTCTTCTTGATCGTGGCGGGCACGGTGGTCGTGCTCCTGAACCTGGCGATCTGGAGCTGGTTGTTAGGCGCGCTGCGCAAGGCGCGCGTCGAGCTGGCGCAACGCCGAGCGGCCCGCGCTGAATCGGTCGTTTATATAAAAGAACGCGGCCTTTGGGAGAAACGCGCCGAGTGGCTGCGTCAACACCAACCGGTCATGAAAAGCGCCGCCGAAGCATCGACGTTACTCGATCAGCTGAAACAAATCGCCGGCAAATACAATGTCCTGATCGAAAATCCCGCCATCGGTTCGGGCGAAACCACGCCGCAGCATCAGACTGCGTTCGCCTCCATCGAAACGAAAAGCCCATGGCCGCCGCTGGTTCGTTTTCTCTACGATGTGCAACAGCCGGAGTCGTTCATCGTCTTCGAGAGCGTGAACCTGGCAATCGACAGCAGCGATCCGACCATGATGCGCGGCAAATTCAAGATCGCGCACTGGTTTGCGCCCGCGCAGCGCCCGGGCAAATAATAAACCATGCGACATCTCGGACAATACATGTCGATGTTTGCGCTGATCGCCGCGACGAACAGCCGCGCCGATGACGCCGTGCCGACGCGCCCGAACTTCAGTCGCTACGAAACGATGTTGCAACATTCGCCTTTCGCCGTTGCCAGTGCCGTCGCGCCGCCGGCCGCGCCGCCAAACTTCGCCAAGGACCTTTACGTCGCCAATGCCGGCCATTCGCCCGACGGCGACATGGTCACGATCGCTTCAACTTCCGACAAAAATTTTAAAGAATATCTCACCACCAAAGGTCCGGTCGACGGTTATAGCATCGCCAACATCGAGTGGTCGGAGAAAGTCGGCGCGACCAAAGTAACGATCAGCAAAGACGGCCAGTTCGCGACGCTTGGCTTCAATGAAGCGTTGTTGAGCCAGCAGATAAATCCAAACGTGCCGGGCCAAGCACAGCCTCCGCTGCAACCCGGCGCTGCAAATCGCGCTGCCGGCGCCGGCGCGGGCATCCCTGTGCCCACACCCGCTATGCCCTCGGCCGCGCGCACCCCGCGCGTCCGCGGTACGATTCCGCGTTATCCAAGCCCGCGCCCCGGCCGTCCGTGATTAGCGGTGTAGGCTTCGTGACGATCGTCTGATAGAAACGTTAACTCCTACTGGCCGCCCCAGTTATCGTCTGCCGTATCGGGAATTCGATCCGGTCCTGCTGAGAAAAGATCGAAACGGTCAGGATTCCTTTGGCCTGGAGATCGGTAAATGTATTCCGTCCCCCAAGGATCCTTCGGCACGCTGTCCATGAGCTGAGTCCACATAGTCGGCATCGGATCGCTGTCGGGCTTCATCACGAGAGCCTTCAAGCCCTGTTCAGTTGTGGGATAAAAACCGTTTCTCCCTGAATAGGCTAAGAGCATCGTTTTAATCATCTGAACATCAGCTTCGACGCGTGTCTGTTTTGCCACATCAAGACTCGGGGTCATTTTGTAGATCGCTGCGGCAAGCAGGAGCCCAATGATCGTGACCACGAGCATGATCTCGAGCAACGTGAAAGCCGACCGATTGTTTCTGGAGCTCATTGTGATCCCAACTCAGACTGCAAACGAGATCTTAAGGTTCAATCTAATGCGCCGGTTGCAAGATGTAATCAGATTTGTCCCAGAGATACTTGAGCTGGACTTGAGTGGAACGGATCGCAACCGTCGATCCTGAGGCGCTCGCCACGATGAGGGTGTTGCTGCCGATTTTCAAACTGCTGACGGGCACGATTTTTTGTCCCCGCAACCAGCCGGTGTAGCGGAAACGCATCTGTTTGACGAGCGGCTCCATTTCGCCGCGATAGGCAGGATCGGCGAGTTCCGGCAGAACCAAAGAAACCGCGCCGATGTCTTCGCCATTGAGATAAACCTGCGGCGGCGCGTCGATCTGCGGGCTCGCCAGCTCGAACGTGAGCAGCGCGAGCAGCGGACGCGCTTCGACGCCAAACTCGAATACTGCCGCATCCTGACTGCCCGCGCCGATGCGAATTGTCTCCGACGCGAGCGTCGCGGTCACAGTGCCGAATTTTTCCGTGTCCTGCGCGGGCGAATGCAACGGCGGCATGGATAATCGAGATACGCGCCGCGTATGTTCTGGCCGTCGCCCGGCACTTCGATGTCGATCAAAGCGACGCCTTGCATCGGGATTAGCGCCGAATCGGAGCTGGGCAGATTGATGCCGGAACCGAGCTCGCCCGAGCGCAACACCTGTGTGCCGGATTCGTCCCATGCGGTCAACTGCGGGCGCGCGTCCGGTTTGTCGTCGAAAAAAAGGCGGAAAAACAGGACGCGATAATCTCCGGCCGGCTGCGCCAATTGAATCCGGAACACCGTCTTGGCGCCGCCATTTTGATCAGCGGCCGCCGTCATCCTGACACCTTGCACCCATGCGGGCGCGGTTTGCGTGGTGAAATTGGCGTCGACGTGCTGGCGCAAATCGAGCCACGCACTTTGCGCGGGTGTCGATTGAGCCAGAGCAATCGAACTGTCGTCCTGTGCCGGCGCGGCCGCTGCCTGTTCGTCAGCCGCGGGGAGAAGCGCATCGCTAAACGCTTCCTGCGCGTCGGCGACGGAGATTGCGCGGATCAACAGTGCGTAAATGACGACCCAACGGACCATATTGGGCCGCCGAGATTATATTAGTGGGGGCGAAACTGCAAGCTATGCGTCATCTCGAACACCGCGGAGAGAATGCTCCAGACGACCGCGCCGACCAAGACCGCAATCACCACGATGATGGCGATGGGCAAGATCGTCGCGATGAACGTCATCGTGCGATCGAGCTCGCGCTCGTAAACATCGGCAATGGTTTGCATCGTTTCGGCGAAATGGCCCGTTTGCTCGCCCACCGCCATCATGTCGGTGAAAAGATGCGGGAACAGTTGCTGCGCACTCAATGCCGCGGGAAGCGTGGCGCCGTCCACGACTGCGCGCCGCACCTCGGCCATTTTCGTTTCCAAAAACCTGTTCCCGGCGATTTCGCCCACCAGATCGAGCGAGCGCAGCAACGGGATCCCGTTTTCGACCAGCGTCCCAAGCGTGCGCGAAAATTGCGCGTAATAGCCGTGCCGCTGGACCCGGCCGTAAGCAGGAAGATGCAGACGAAAACGGTCCCAAGCGATCCGCCCTTCGTCGCTGCGCACAAATGCGCGCCAGCCGGCGAGCAGGGCCGCGAGGATGAGCAGCCCCAGCCACCAATACGTCGTCAGTGTGTGGTGCACCGAAAGCAGGATCCGCGTCGGCACCGGCAGCGCGCCGCCGGTTTGCGACATGAACGCAGTC